>CAZVXR010000381.1:0-9660 GCA_964630865.1 uncultured Pirellulales bacterium
GCTTCTTCCAGAGGAGCAGTGCCTCATCCGGCGTGTTATCGGAACCTTTTAGATGCTGAAACAGACAGGGAACTTCTTGTTTCAAATGAAGTATGGCGTCAGGGGCCGAAAATCGGAAATAGAATTATTATATTAGAGCCAGCCTTAATTTAGAACCGAAATCTGATTGTGAAAGCAACTATTCATGTCCAAAAAATTATATATTGGCAATTTAAGTCCTGATGCAAACGAGGCCAGCCTGAAAACATTGTTTTCCATGTTTGGGACGGTCGAAAAGGCGTACATCATTCCTGACCCGCAGACCGGCCGGTGCAAGGGGTTTGGTTTTGTTGTCATGAGCAGCGAAGCTGAGGCACTGGCCGCAGTGAAGGTACTGGATGGGAAAAAGTGCGGCGAGTACACCGTCAAAGTTGAGCAAACCAAAGGTAAATAGGGTTAAGCGTGCCACTGGAGTTATATTATGACAGAACAAAATCAAGAGCAATCGGACAATGGTCTATCGCCGGAGACCCTCAAAGCTGCTCTGAAAGCATTTAAAAAGCGGCTAAAGCTAACTGCGCTGGATGAAGATTCACATCTGGGTCGCGGTCCATTTTCGGGCGGGCGCACGGGGGTGTACGCGGTACGTCCGCCGGACCAGTTTCCACGCGAAGTGTGGGACGAATTATGCCGTCAGGGCAAACTCCGCAACAGCGGCCACGGTTTGTATGAACTGCCGAAAGAGACTCTGTCGAAAAACTCATAACGCCTTAGCCGTGTGAAAAAAACTGGATACTACGTCTAATTACTGCTTTTTTATGCTGGAATTCTCTTTACCCGCCACGCCCTAACGTGCAGTCAAAAACTCAAAGACAGGTTTCCTATGAAGCACAGGGACAAAATGAATTGCTACTAACGTCCGGTTTTGTTAGAATACGTGTTTGGAAACTATAATTATGGAGTAACCATGGCGAAAAATAGTACAGGTGGCCGGCGAGAATTGTGCAGTTTTTGCGGTCGTGCTAAAAAACCGGTTGAATTCTTTGTCGAAGGTCCGGGCGGGGTTTTTATCTGCCCTGAATGTATCGACTTATGTTCAAATATAATCAAACAGGAACAGAAACGCGGTCGCGGCAAAGCACTAACCAAAGAGACCCCCAAACCTCGCGAAATCAAAGAATTCCTTGACCTTTATGTGATTGGTCAGGAAGAAGCCAAAAAGAAGCTTTCTGTAGCCGTGCATAATCACTACAAGCGGCTGATGCACACGGACAGCAACGATAATCAGATTGAGATCGAAAAATCCAATATTTTGCTTTTGGGCCCTACGGGTTCGGGTAAAACCCTGCTGGCCAAGACGCTAGCGCGGATGCTGAATGTCCCGTTTGCCATCTGCGACGCGACGACTGTAACCGAAGCGGGGTATGTCGGCGAAGACGTTGAAAACTTTCTGCTGCGTCTTCTGCAGAGCGCCGATTATGACATCGAAGCAGCGCAGCGCGGCATCGTCTATGTCGATGAGATTGATAAAATCGGGAAAACGAGCCAGAATGTCTCGATTACCCGGGACGTTTCCGGCGAAGGCGTTCAGCAGGCATTGCTGAAAATGCTGGAAGGAACGATAGCGAATGTTCCCCCGCAGGGCGGGCGCAAACACCCCGAACAATCGTGTATTCAGATCGATACGACCCAAATTATGTTTATCTGCGGCGGCACGTTTGTCGGGTTAGACAACATTGTTAAAAAACGCCTCGGCAAACAAATGATTGGATTTGGCAGCGAGCAAGGCAGCAAGCAAGACGATAAAAAAGTCAATTACAGTACACTAATGAAACAGGTTACGCCTGAAGACGTGATTGAATTCGGGATGATTCCGGAGTTTGTAGGCCGACTGCCGATTATTACCGCTCTATCGTCATTAGATGAACAGGCATTGGTACAAATTTTGACCGAACCTAAAAATGCTCTCGTGCGACAATACCAGAAACTGTTTGAGATGGAAGAGGCCAAACTGGAATTTACCTCCGACGCGCTTAATCTGCTGGCACACAAGGCGATGGCGCGGGATACCGGAGCGCGCGCCTTGCGGGGCATTATGGAAGACCTGATGGTCGAGCTGATGTATCGGCTTCCCGAAGAACCTAAGCCGGGACACTATGTCGTTACGCCTGCGGTTATCGAAGGCCAGGCCGACCTGTTTAATGAACAGTTAAAGTCCGCATAGTTTTTTACTACGCATCCTCGGAACGGGCTCTGCCGGGTCCGTTCCGATCTTATTTAAGGGATCCATTTCCAAAACGATAGAATTTCCACAGCATTGTGTCGTCGCCTGTGAATTAGTCCTGCCGCGGCCGGTTGTCTTCAAAAAAACATCCGAACTATTTTCATCTAAAATCCGGCGGTATTTCCATTGAAAAGCGTTTTTATTTTGTTATAGTAGGGTTCGTGTTGTGAACGACACGCCACTTATTGTACCAATTGGCACAAAAAGCGGATAAACGCTGACGATAAAACTTTGGAATTACTTCATAAGTCTATGGAAATTAAGCCTTTTCGAGCATTTCGATTCGATGAATCGGTTACCGGCAACGCAGGCAAGTGCATCGCCCCGCCGTATGATGTCATTGACGCCAAACTCCAGCAGGAACTGTACGATGCGAATCCCTATAATGTGGTTCGTGCGATTCTCGGCAAGACGCAGCCGACTGATACCGAACTGGAAAACCAATATACCCGCGCCCGAGCCTACTTAGATAAAGCCATCGCTGATGGGGCATTAAAACAGGATCCCAAGGAAGCGATTTACGCTTATGTGCAGGATTTTGCAATAGGTGATAAAACCTACCGGCGCAGCGGAATTATCGCGCTGGGCAAAATTGAACCTTTCGGCAAAGGCGTTCAGCCCCACGAAAAGACCTTAGATGGCCCCAAGGCCGACCGTCTGCGTTTAAGCCGGGCGACTGCCTCGCAATTCGGGTTGATTTTTATGCTGTACGACGACCCGAAAAAGACCGCTGAGGCCGTTATCGCACAGGCCGTATCTAAACCAGCGGCTCTGGATACGGTCGATTCCGAGGGTGTGCGTCATCGGCTGTACGTGATTGACGAGGCCAAACAGGTACAGACCTTCGGCCAGATGATACAGATGCAAAAGACGGTGATCGCCGACGGGCATCACCGGTATGAAACCGCTTTGAACTACTGGAAGCAGACCGGCAGGCCTGAAGCCCAGTACCTGATGATGGCATTTGTGAATATGCGGAATGAGGGGCTGGTCATTCAGCCAACGCATCGGCTGATTGCCGACATCAACAACTTCTCTATCGCAAAGCTGATTGCGTCGCTGTCTGAGTTTGAGATTCAGAAATTTGCCTTTTCTGCCGCGACGAAAGATAAAGCGAAAAATGAGATGTTCGCGGCCATGAAACAGCTTGGCGCCCAAGGCAAAAACATCTTCGGCATCTACGCCGCGGACGGTGCATTTTATACCGCAACATTAAAAGATACACAGGCGATGAAAGTGGTTGCCGCGTCGATGTGCGATGCCGCCCGCGGGCTGGATGTCAATGTCTTGCACCTGCTGATTCTGGAAAAGCATCTGGGTATCGGCGATAAGCAGCTTGCCGCCGAGAGCAATATCGAATACATCAAAGACATCGGCGACGCTATCGACAAATCCATCCGTAAAGTCGATTGCGGCACATGCCAGGCCGTGTTCTTTGTGAACGCCACCCGCATCGATCAGGTGCAGGATGTCGCCGCTGCCGGCGAGAAAATGCCGCAAAAGTCCACCTTTTTCTATCCCAAGGTGTTCTCCGGCGTAACAATCAATCAATTACCCATCGAACCGATGGCACCGTACGCTAAATAAACAATAATAATTGGAAAGGAGTAGAACTCTATGGTTGACTGGAAAAACCCGCCGAAACTGTTTATCCCGGGACCTGTACACGTCCTGCCGGAAGTCTTGCAGCAGCTGGCACGCCCCACGATGGGACACCGCAACAAAGAATACGCTCAGCTTCACAATGAGACCATTGCGCTGCTCAAGCAGATTCTGTTTACCGAACAGCACGTCTTTCTGGTTACCTCGTCCGCATCGGGCATCTGGGAAGGCGCTATTCGCAACTGCGTCCAGAAAGATGAAACCGTGCTGGCCTGTATGTGCGGAGCATTCAGCGACAAGTGGGCCAGCGTGGTCAAATCCTGCGGCCGGAACGTCGATCAGCTAAAAGCTGAATGGGGCAAACCCAACACGGTCGAATCCATCGACAAAGCGCTGTCCACCGGCAAGTATGCGGCGATGACCTTAGTCTATTCCGAAACCAGCACCGGCCTTGCCAATCCTGTCTATGAAATCAGCGAGATGATGAAGACGAAATACCCCAACGTGCTGGTTTTTGTTGACGCGGTCAGCGGTATGGTCGGCATGCCCATCCACTTCGACAAACTCGGGTGGGATGTAACCTTTGCCTCCGTCCAAAAGGCTTTCGCGATTCCGCCGGGATTTACTGTAGCGGCCGTCAGCAAACGTGCGATTGAAAAAGCCAAGAACGTGCCGGAACGCGGCTACTACTTCGACTTTGTCGATTTTGCCAAAAACAACGAAAAAGACAATACTCCGACGACCCCGTCGATTCCGCATATTGCGGCGATCAACTACCAGGCCGGCCGGTTAGTTAAAGAGGGCATGGAAAATGTCTGGAAACGGCACAAGGATATGGCCGATTATTGCCGCAGCTGGGCGAAGAAGCATTTTGCCCTGTTTTGCGAGGAAAAATACTGCACCAACACCTTGACAACGATTGCCAACAATAAAGGCATCGACGTGTCGGCTCTGAATAAAGCCCTGCAGGCCAAGCACAACCTGATTATCAGCAACGGCTACGGCGACCTGAAGGACAAGACGTTCCGTATCGCTCACATGGGCGATATCACGATGAAAGACCTCAAAGAGGTTCTTGGCTGGATCGAAGAAGAACTGAAGCTGTCTTAAACGAAAGAGATGAAAAAAAAGAAGGCTCGGCGGTTTTCCGTTCGAGCCTTTTTTATGGCTTGACAGGCCGGCTCAAAACATTGAAACTATAGGTCTTGGCCCATGAGGCTATCGTAAAAAAATACGCGTTTTGTGTCGCCCCGCCGGGGCTTAAATAATTGGATACTCTTATTCCGGGGGTTTACACCCCCGGCTATTATCTTACGACCCCTCCGGGGTCTAACAAAAATATGGTTTTTTTACTGAGCAGAAGTTACCATTATAAATTGATATGTGTGTTTGTACTATGAAAATCATTGCCGATCAGAATATACCATTCGTCGAAAAATGCGTTGCTCATCTTGGACAAGTTCAGTTGTACCACGGACGCAAGATTATGCCGGAAATCGTTGCCAATGCGGATGCCCTGCTGGTACGCAGCATTACCAACGTCAATGAAAAGCTGCTGGCCGGCAGCGAAATCAAATTTGTCGCTACCGCCACGATCGGCTTTGAACACATCGACCGTGATTATCTAAGCCGACAACATATCGGATTTGCATCCGCCCCCGGCTCCAATGCCAACAGCGTCGCCGAGTACATCACCGCCGCCCTGCTGGCTCTGGGTAAAAAACACAAATTCACACTGGCGGGTAAATCCATTGGCATTGTCGGGGTCGGTAATGTCGGCTCCCGTGTCGCTAAAAAATGCGCTGCCCTCGGAATGAAGATCGTTCTAAACGACCCCCCGCTGTCACGGCAGACCGGCGAAGCAAAATATCGCCCGCTCGAGGAAGCGTTGGCCTGCGATTTTATCACCCTGCATACACCGCTGACCAAAGACGGGCCGGACAAAACGCATCATCTTGCCGATGCATCCTTTTTCAGGAGGATTAAACAGGGGGCATTTTTCATTAATACCAGTCGCGGATCTGTGATGGATACGGCCGCCCTGAAAAAGGCTATGCAGGATAAGCATCTGGCGGGCGTTGTTCTCGATGTCTGGGAAAAAGAGCCTAATATCGACTCAGAATTGCTGGCCACAGTTGATTTGTCCACGCCGCATATCGCGGGGTACTCCTTTGACGGCAAAGTCGCCGGACTTATTATGATTTATGAGGCGTTGTGCCGACATTTCAATCTTCAGCCAACGCATACGATGCAGGACTTTCTGCCGCCTGCCCAGACGCCGGAGATTTGCCTGACCACCGATGCATTAAAACAGGATGAGCAGCGTATTATCCATGATATTGTCCAGCGAATTTATGTCATCAATCGGGATGACTTTAACACCCGCGAGATTCTCCTGCAAGAGCCGGACAAACGCGGCGAATTTTTCGATATGCTTCGCAAAAACTACCCCGAACGACGGGAATTTCAAAATACCAAAGTCTATCTGCCTGACGGCAACTTACCTTTGGCTAAGAAGCTATCGGGTATTGGATTTCAGATATGTCAAAGGAAATAAATCCCCTATTGCGGTGGCCTTCCGGCATACTGGATTTTTCCCCCGGCTGTCTGGTGATGGGTATTTTGAATATTACCCCGGATTCGTTCAGTGATGGCGGACAGTTTGATTCGACAGAAAAAGCGGTCGCTCACGGACTGAAGATGGTTCATAGCGGAGCCGCAATCATCGATATTGGCGCCGAATCCACGCGTCCCGGCTCGCAGCCCGTTGATGCCCTGGAACAAATCCGCCGGGCCATTCCTGTCATTACAGCCCTGCGGCAAAAGACGGATGTCCCAATCAGCATTGACACCCAGAATGTCAACGTCGCACAAGAAGCTCTTGACGCGGGGGCAACTGTCATTAACGACATTACAGCCCTGTCTGATCCGAAGATGGCCGAATTGGCCGCCGCACAGCACGTTCCCGTGATTTTAATGCACATCCTCGGTACGCCAGCGACAATGCAGGTTGGCCCGCAGTATAGCGATGTTGTCGCCGAGGTGAAAGAGTATCTGCTCAAGCGAGCTGCATTCGCGGCGTCATTTGGCATCCTCAAAGAACGCATCTTCATCGATCCCGGCATTGGATTCGGCAAGACCATCGAGCATAATCTGGAATTGCTCAACCATCTTGACATCTTTGCGGCAACGGGTTATCGTGTCCTCGTTGGAACCAGCCGCAAACGGTTCATCGGGCAATTAACGGGCAAAGACATCGCAACAGCACGCATCTTCGGAACCGCCGCAACAGTGGCTTTATCCGTCGCCAAAGGGGCATCAATTGTCCGCGTCCACGATGTTGCTGAAATGGTCGATGTCGTCAAAGTTGCTAATGCGATTCGGTTTTAATGTGAGTATGAATAGTATTCGTGCTTATCTGGATATTGAAACCACTGGCTGCAGCCGCTATAGCCACAGCCTGACCGTCATTGGCATCGCCATCGAGCGGCAAGATATGATGGACGTTGTCCAGCTTGTCGGCGGAGGCATCACCGATATGGCCCTTTCGAACGCGCTTGTCGGCGTTGAGACCCTATACACCTATAACGGCCATCGCTTCGACCTGCCTTTTATCCGGCACATTCTCGGCATTGATCTGGAACGTCAGATTCGCTGCCGGGATTTAATGATTGACTGCTGGAAGCACAAGCTCAAAGGCGGGCTGAAAGCCGTCGAACAGAAGCTCGGCATTGACCGGCAGTCCAAAGGTATCGACGGCTGGATGGCTGTTCGGCTCTGGTGGGATTACATCAATAACCGCAACGCCGCCGCCCTGCAAACCCTGCTGGACTACAACCGCGACGACGTCGTCAATCTCAAAACCCTCCGCCTCAAACTTGGTGTCGAATAGGCCCTCTGCCAAAACTAAGCCGGATTGACGACACTAATAATCTTGAATCTTATTCTTGACAAGCCCCCCGCCCCCCGATACAATCCTCGGATGATTCAAAAGCAATGCCGAAAAGGCGTTTTCTTTTGAAGTCGCGGTGGACGTAGCTCAGTTGGTTAGAGCACCAGATTGTGGATCTGGGGTCGCGGGTTCAAGTCCCGTCTTCCACCCTTGCGCAAATTTTTACAAAATAAGAGTTTGCGTTTTTTTATACGCCGAAGTCAAACCTCCCAAAATCGCTCCGCTTGTCCGCAGCTTGTCTCTATGGTGATTGAGCGTATGGCAGCAAAAAAGCGATATATTTTCCAAAAACTGTCATTTTTCGACAGTTTTATTAACCATGCTTGCACTATTTGTCGACATAGCGTATAATTACCAGATACGGTCATATTTTGACGGTATAGTGAGTATAATATGAACAAATTAACCGAAAAAATCTTTGAAAACGCCCCTTATGGCTATTTTACCGGCCAGGATGTGGCGACCCTGTTCCCTGAAAGCGAGGACAAGAGATACGGCCTTGTCAAGCGTGCAATCGCCGGCGGCGAGATCCTCCATATCCGTAGAGGCCTGTACTGCCTTGCCCCGAAGTACCAGAAGAAAAAGATCAACCTCTACGCACTGGCTCAGCATATCTACGGCCCATCGTACATCAGCTTGGAATCCGCCCTCAGTTGGCACGGCTGGATTCCAGAAGCGGTATACACGCTAACGAGTGCATCCTCAGGCAAATCAAAAGAGTTCAAAAACCCTTTGGGAGCATTCAGCTATAATCGTGTACCGCAAAAGGTTTTCTATGCCGGTGTCGAAAGACTGACAGATGAAGGAGATGTCTTTCTGATGGCTTCTCCGATTAAGGCACTGGCAGATTATGTATATGTCCATAAAAAAGACTGGGCAGGGTTGAGGCCCGCTAACGAAAGCCTGCGAATCGAGCCGGACGAGTTTGAATCCGTTACGGCGGACAATCTTGATGCTTTGATTGAAAACTACGCAAGCCGGCGAGTTGGGAAATTTCTCAAAGGCGTAAGAAAGGATTTGAAGCTATGAGCATCAAACTTATTCAGGAAAGATTAAACTCCTATAACTGTAAATCGGAACTGGAAGAAGAACATGCTATCAGGGAGATTACTCAGGAAGTTGCCCTGGCTGCACTGAGTAGAACCGATTTTTTTAAATATGGCGTTTTTCAGGGTGGAACCTGCCTACGGATTTTTTACGGATTGAACCGATTTTCAGAAGATCTTGATTTTATTCTCAAGGAGCCAAATTCGAACTTCAAGCTCCAGCCGCATCTTCAATCGCTATCGGAAGAGCTCCAGGCTTACGGTTATAATGTTGATATTACCGACCGCTCTAAAACTGACATTACCGCCAGAAAAGCCTTTATCAAGGATGATTCTATCGGAAAGGTTCTGCAGCTAAACCATGCAGGCAAAAAAGGCCCATTTCGTAAAATCCGTATCAAATTAGAGGTTGATACTAACCCGCCATCCGGCAGCCAGGTGGAAATCAAATATCTCGATTTTCCATTTGTGTCATCCGTTACTGTGCAGGATAAGCCCAGCTTGTTTGCAGGAAAAGTTCACGCTCTGCTTTGCAGAGAATACATCAAAGGCAGGGATTGGTATGATTTCCTGTGGTACACAAGTCAGGGAATCAAGATCAACTACCGGTTTCTTGCTTCGTCACTCAAACAGCAAGGCCCGTGGAAGGGTCAAGATATTGATGTCAACTTGGAATGGTGTATGGCTGAGCTTGGAAAAGCCATTAAATCACTTGACTGGAAAACGACAACAGAGGATGTGCGAAGATTTGTAAGAGTCGCCGAGCAGTCTTCGTTTGATTTATGGAGCAAAGAGTT
>CAZVXR010000382.1:0-1566 GCA_964630865.1 uncultured Pirellulales bacterium
GTCGCCCAGTACTACAACAAGACTGACCATGCGCTCGGCGCTAACCTGTACTACCAGTATGTGCTGGATACCTGGCCTGATTCGCAAGCGGCAGCCTTCACCAAACAAAAACAGGCCGACGGCTACAAGTACAAAAAAACCTTTCAGCGCAAAATGTTCGAAGTCGGAAATACGTTTCTCGATAACTGGTTCGGAATCGGGCTTCTGTTTGGAGCCAACAACAAAAACTAATCATCTCTGAATTGGAACAGGGAATCTACTATGAAAACATGGGTATCAGTTCTATTCGCGGCTGCCGCAATCTCTTGCCTTGCCGGATGTCAGGGGTACAGCAATACCTGGCTGCATCGACAGGACGTACAGACAGTCTATGTCGAGATGATGGAAACCAGCAGTTACCGAAGGGGGTATGAGTTTATCCTCACCGATGCGATATGCAAGCGAATCGAAGCTCAAACGCCCTACAAAATCGTCTCTGACCGTGCCGTTGCCGACACGATTCTCAGCGGTTCAATGACCCTCGGACAAGGCGTGCTGGCTGGAGAACGCTGGACAGGGACGCCGCTGGAATATGAGACTTCTGTAGCGGTAACCATCACCTGGGCAAATCTCAAAACCGGACAGGTGCTTGTGGATCGACAGACCGTCTATGGCGCAGCGTCCTATTCCTCTCAGGCAGGACAAACTTTCGATTATTCCACCAATGTAGCGATTAATAAAGCTGCACAAAAAGTTATTGAACAGATGGAAAAACCCTGGTAAAAAACAGCGCCTTGGTGCGCAGAAAAAACGAGTATCAAACGAGATATTATGGCAGAAAAACAAAAAGACAAAGGTAACTCCAAGTTGCCGCAGCCTCCTGCAGGTTTTGGCAAATATAACCGAGGCCCTTTCAGTTGGCTGATGATTGTGCTGATTGTAACAACGCTGATGATGACGCTCAATCGCTGGCAGCGCATCGAAGCAATCAAGTACACCGACTTCCTTGATGCGGTACGCAAAGGCTATATCGAAAGTGTCAAAATCGAACACCAGCGCATCCTCGGCACATATAGCGACGCCGGCAAAGCCTCGCGAAAACCCGACGATCCGGCTAATTTTGAGGTTGTTTATATCGAACCGATGTGGAACACGGAACTGCTCCCTCTGCTCGATAAACACCGTGTTGGCATTCAAGGCGGCGCGGCGGATATATGGCTGCCATTTTTCTGGAATATTGTTCCATTCCTCCTGCTGATTGCGATGATTTACTTTTTCTTTATTCGCGGGATGCGCGGCGGCGGCGGACTTGGCACCGCGCTAAGCTTTGGGCGAAGCAAGCACCGCGTGCGCGCCGCCAAGGACAGCAAAATCACCTTTGCCAATGTCGCCGGGATCGATGAAGCCAAAGAAGAAGTCGCCGAAGTGGTCGAGTTCCTGAAAAACCCCAAGAAATTCAAAAAAATCGGCGGACGCATTCCGCGCGGCGTACTGCTGGTCGGTCTCCCCGGATGCGGCAAGACGCTTTTGGCCAAAGCCATCGCGGGCGAATCCGATGTGCCGTTTTTCAGTATTTCAGGCTCGGAT
>CAZVXR010000383.1:0-11957 GCA_964630865.1 uncultured Pirellulales bacterium
AATGCCAACACAAAATAGGAACCGAAAATACTTCATTAGTCAGATTAAAATTATTCAAGTTAAAATCTAAAAATTTTTTTTGAATAATATCTATCAACTCCTCCCAATTTTTCACGCCCATTGGATCGTTTTCATACATCGGTTGCCAAAGAAACAATTTTTTATTGTCATTCGTGTATAATTCTAAACAAAAACCA
Organism: uncultured Pirellulales bacterium; assembly: GCA_964630865.1. GTDB lineage: Bacteria > Planctomycetota > Phycisphaerae > Sedimentisphaerales > Anaerohalosphaeraceae > Anaeroglomus. Next base: position 198 of record CAZVXR010000383.1, read on the forward strand.
AATTCAATTTCTATAACATAAATTGACTTGACCATATCAAAGGGGATGCTGAGCTTCCGAGGAAATATAGGACTCTTTCGATAGATATCAAGTGTACTGTTGCCCCCGCTAACCAAATAATATACAGCAAAGAAATTAATGATATCTTTGCCAATACTTCGAATGAAGGTTAATATTTTTTCCATCTTCTAATTCTCGTCTAAAGGTCTTTCCTTGTTGTTATCTTCCAGTGGCTATTTTGATGCGACCTCCTTAGGGTCTTGAAAAAGTCATTTTTGCAGAGCAATTCTGATGTCTATTTTTTGCAGATTACCGAATATTCACGCGGGTAACTTGCGGGGGTTGGGGCGGTTTTTTTGACGGTAATCAGGTGAAAGCTGTCGCTGATGTCAGGCAGGGTGTAGGGATACGTTGTACTTCGTTTGCCGCCGAGGAACGATAGTGATTTTTCCATCTCTTGTATTTCGGCGTCGCAGTCGGGGCCTTTCCAGGCGAACATTGTGCCGCCGATTTTGACAAGGCCAAGCGATAGCTCGGCAAGAATTCGCAGCGATGCGACCGCACGGGCCAAGGCAACATCGAAATGTTCACGGTATTGTTTTTGATGCGCCGCCTCTTCTGCCCGGCAGTGAAGCACCGTTACATTTTTTAATCCCAATTCAGCAATAGCTTTGTTTTGAAACTGAACTTTTTTTCCGGTTGCTTCGATGGAGGTAAAATGCCACGCGGGCCGGACAATTGCCAGCGGCAATACCGGGAACCCCGCACCGGAGCCGATATCGACAATGGATAATCCGGATTTATTTTGACTTACGGTGTCTATCGCTGCAACGGCCGCCAGCGAGTCGAGAAAATGCCGGGCGTGAATTTGCAGCGGCTCGGTGATACGTGTTAAATTGGTGTGCGCGTTTTCCGCAACCAATAACTCGGCCAGCGTATCAAATGACCGCTGATGCTGTGCGAGCAGCTCATCTAAAGGGATCGCTTTATTATGCGTTTTGTCCATGGCATTTTTTATATTTTTTTCCGCTGCCGCAGGGACACAGATCATTGCGTCCGACGCGCGGCTCTTCGTGTTTGATGGTTTTGACTTTTTGTTCGCCCTGCGGCGCCATCGCCGCAGCGCGCTGCCGCTGGGCTGATTCAAATTGTCCGGACGCCTGCTCGTGTGTCGCACGGCTGACATTCCAGACATTTCGCGCCCGTTCGCCGGCTTGCAGCCGCACCTTAAAGATAATATCCGTAACACGATTGGCGATGCCCTGCAGCATCTGGTTGAACATCTTGTAACCTTCGTGCTTGTATTCAATCTTCGGATCTTTTTCCGCATACGCCCGCAGCATAATGCTTTCTTTGAGATGATCCATCGTATAGAGATGATCTTTCCACGCGACATCGAAAATCTGGATCAGCACATAGCGCTCGAGGTCGGATAATTCCTTGCGGAAAAATTCCCGCCCAACGATCATTAGTTTTTCTTTCGCCGCCGCAGGGGTTGCCAGCTCCGCCAGAGCGACCGTTACGCCGAAACGTTCTTTGGCAAACTGCGCGATGCGATCCGCCGGTTCGCTAATCACTTGTTCAACCTGCGCCGCCAGCCGTGTCGTGTACCAGCTTAAGCTTTCCTGCTGTAACATTTCAAAGACTGCTTCGGGCTTCATTTCCGCCAGCCGCTGGCCTGTCAGTGTTGTTTGATAGCGTCGGTTCGCCCAGTCGGCCAGCGTATCGAAAGCATACACATTCGGACCCTGCTGTCCATAGACCATGCTCATCGCAAATTCCACAGGATATTCGATTTCGCGCTGCTGATATTTTTGCTCAATGGCATCCAGCAATGTCTTTTGAACAACCGAGGACTGTTTTTCCTTGAGTTCGGCGGCATCCAATCGAATAGCGAATTTGGCTTCGGCCCATTGGGTAAATGTCCGCGTCGCGAAGTCCTCGGCCAAAAAGTCCTTAAGTCGTGAAATATCTTTTTTATCCACTTGTTCGCAGGCCGCGTCAATCAGCATCCGCTCGATCTGTTCGGCGTTCATCTGCTTAAGTTTGCTGACCGAGGCGCTAACCTGAAATGCGCTCATCGCCCACCGCGCCAGTTCATTGAGATTCCATGTCGCAGGATCATCCATATCTTCCATGTATTCGCCAAGCGAAACAGAGATGGTATTTTCCACGCTCTTGCGGGCTTCTTCGCGGAGCATTTCTTCGATGGTCTCGGCTTCCTGTCCGCGGATGCGGCGCAGCTCCAACTCGACATTGAATTCCGACTTTGCCCATTCGAGGATGCATTGATACGGATAATCGTAATCCAGCATCGTCTTGCAGGCTTGTTCGGCCGCCTGATACAGCATCTCTTCGATAACATTACGCAGATCTTTGCCGGCCAGGATATTGCGCCGGCGGGTATAGAAAATTTTGCGCTGGTAATCCATCACTTCGTCGTATTCAAGCAGACTTTTGCGAATTTCAAAGTTGCGCTGCTCGACTTTTTTCTGTGCTTTGGCGATGCCCCGGCTGATGGACGGATGATAGATCGATTCGCCTTCTTTCCAGCCGATCAGCGACAAAGCCTTGACGGTCCATTCGGGGGCGAAGATGCTCATCAGGTCGTCGTCGAATGACAGGAAAAAGACACTGCTGCCCGGATCACCCTGACGGCCGGCGCGACCGCGAAGCTGATTATCGATACGCCGTGCTTCGTGGCGTTCGGTGCCAAGGACATGCAATCCGCCAAGTTCTTTGACGCCGAGTCCAAGTTTGATATCTGTGCCGCGGCCGGCCATATTGGTTGCGATCGTTACATTGCCGCGCATCGAGCCATCCCGCGCGGCGTGCTGATGGCCGGCTTTTTCGACAATGACCGCTTCGCGTGCGTGCTGTTTGGCGTTTAAGACCTCGTGTTCCAGTCCATACCGTTTGGTCAGTGCTGTCGAAAGGGCTTCGCTTTTTTCGATGCTGACCGTGCCGACCAGAACTGGTTTTCCCGCGGTGCTGTTTTCGTGTATCTCTTCGACCAGGGCATTGAATTTTTCACGCATGGTTTTGTAAATCACGTCTTCGCGGTCGTCGCGGACACACGGACGGTTGGTCGGGATAACCACAACATCCAGCTTATAAATCCGCATAAATTCATCGGCTTCAGTCGAGGCCGTACCGGTCATTCCGGCGATCTTGCCGTAGAGCTTAAAGAAGTTTTGCAGGGTAATCGTCGCCAGTGTCTGCGTTTCTTCCTTGACCTGGACGTTTTCTTTGGCTTCGACGGCCTGATGCAATCCATCCGACCACTGGCGGCCATGCATCAGACGTCCGGTGAATTCATCGACGATGATGACCTTGCCGTCGATGACAACGTATTCTTTTTCCTTTTCATAAACCACATGTGCCCGCAGCGACTGTTCAAGCAGATGCGGCCAGTCCATATTCGATCCGGTAAAGAACGACCCGACGCCGGCGATGTCCTGTGCGGCGCCAATGCCGTGATGGGTTAGATGCACCGATTTGCGGTCGTACTCGACCTCGTAATACTGCGTCATTTTTTCCAGCCGCGACTGATCGTCTTCGGCTTGTTTTTGGGTCTGGTCGATCACCCGCTGGGCTTTTACGGCGCGGTCGCTGTCTTTGTTTTGTTTGGCCTCGGCCAGTTCGCCTTTGGCATTGGCGACGGTTTTTTCGGCATCATCAATACTTTTTTTCAGCCGGTCGTAGGAGCTTTGCAGCGATAGAAGCTGCCTGGAGACGACATCTGCTTTTTTGTACCGCGTTACATCATCGACCGCAGGGCCTGAAATAATCAGCGGCGTTCGTGCTTCGTCAATCAGAATCGAGTCCACTTCGTCAACAATCGCATACTCCAACGCGCCCTGGACCATCTGTTCCAGCGATGCTTTCATATTGTCACGCAGATAATCGAAACCGAATTCACTGTTGGTGCCGTAGGTGATATCGCAGGCGTATTGATCCTGGCGTTCCTGGCCGACGCTATCCATATCCGACTGGATTGCTCCGACCGTCATGCCCAGCGCCCGATAGACCGGCCCCATCCACTCGGCGTCGCGCTTGGCTAAGTAGTCGTTGACGGTAATAACGTGGACGTGTCTGCCGGTTAAGTGGACAAGGTAAGCGGCCAATGTCGCTACCAGCGTCTTGCCCTCGCCGGTAGCCATTTCGGCGATTTTGCCGTCGAACAGGACATTGCCGCCGACAAGCTGGACATCGAAATGCCGCATATTGTTATTGCGTCGGGCAGCCTCCCGCACCACCGCGAATACTTCGGACAGGATTTGTTCCGGACGCTGGCCGTCTGCCAATCGCTGTTTGAATTCCGCCGTCCTGGCTTTGAGCCCCTCGTCATCGAGGGCCTTAACCTGGTCTTCGTATTTGCCCGCCGACAACGCCGCGTGCATATAGCTTTTGACTAATCGCTCATTGCGTGAGCCGAATATCTTGATTAAAAACTTATTTAACGAAAATGCCATTTTCACTTCCCTGATAAAAATTATAATAATATACTATCGACATTATCTCGATTATAGGCGAATCATTCTACCCTTTCTTTGATTAGATTTGTACTCTGAAATTGTTAGAAATAGAGGAATTGTCAGTGGGTCGTTTGTCAAAGTCTAAACGTACTGGACTATAATGGTAGGACTTTGCCTTGAATTAAAGCCATTTTTGGTCCGCAATGCATAACTTGGTAGCGTGTAATTCCTTTTGTATAATATCCAGAAACTGATCATCATTCTTATTAAAGTTAGCTTCAGCCTGTATTTTGTCCGGTCTTTCAACGGGATAATTCTTGACCCCAGATGGGTTATCGGATACCTTTGAGCGTCCATTAGGAACACAATTTCAGGAGGCGGTTTATATGATCTGGAATGAAAAAATTGAAACAATGCCGCTGCGGGAGTTGAAGAATCTTCAATCCGAGCGGCTGGTTAAGCTGGCTCATTACGTGTACGAGCGGTGTCCGGTTTATCGGCAGAAGTTTGATCACCTCGGCATCCGGCCGGGGGACATCAAATGCATTGATGATGTCGTCAAGCTGCCGTTTACGACTAAGATGGATATGCGGGATCACTATCCGTTTGGGCTCTTTAGCGTGCCGCGGACAGAGCTTGCGGAAATTCACGTCTCCAGCGGCACAACCGGCAATCCGACACTGGTTGGTTACACCAAGGATGACATCAAGCTGTGGGGTGAGGTGATGGCTCGCGCACTATGCTGTGCCGGGGCGATGCCGGATGATACAATTCAGATCGCTTATGGCTATGGGCTGTTTACCGGCGGGTTGGGCGCTCATTATGGTGCGTTGGAGATGGGGATGACGATTATTCCCACTTCCAGCGGACAAACCAAGCGGCAGCTTAAAATTATGCAGGATTTTCAGCCGCGGATTTTGGCTTGTACGCCGAGTTATTGTCTATATATGGCCGATGATGCCCGCGAAATGGGCATCGACCCGCGTACGGCAAGCTGGAAAGTCGGCGTTTTCGGAGCCGAACCGTGGAGCGAATCGATGCGCGGCGAAATCGAGCAAACCTGGAATATGCTGGCCACCGACATCTACGGCCTGTCGGAAATCATCGGGCCGGGCGTGTCGCAGGAATGCCATCATAAGGTCGGGCTGCATTTGTTTTCCGATGTATTTTATCCGGAAATTATCGACCCCGATACCGGCAAACCCGTTCCGGAAGGCCAGGATGGCGAACTGGTTATTACCACGCTGACCAAGCAGGGCATTCCGCTGATTCGCTATCGGACGCGCGATATTGTCAGCATGACCAATCAGCCGTGCAAATGCGGACGCACCAGTCCGCGCACCAGCAAGATCAAAGGCCGCACCGATGATATGATTATTGTGCGCGGCATCAATGTCTTTCCATCGCAGATCGAACACGTCCTGCTGGGAATTGAAGGCACGCATCCGCATTATCAGCTTGTTATCGACCGGCAGGCGCATAAACTCGACGAGGTTGAGATTATGGTCGAGGTCGATGAGAAACTATTCAGCGATGAGATTAAAAAGATGCATGCGCTGGAACATAAAATCAAAAAAGAAATCGAAGGTGTCCTGTCCATTGGCGTAACGGTCAAATTAGTCGAACCGAAGACTCTCGCCCGCAGCGAAGGCAAAGCCAAACGCGTCATCGACAAACGAGCGCTGTAAAAAAATGGAACCACAGATTTCACAATTAAGGAGATAACTATGAAGCTGACACAAATTTCGGTGTTTTTGGAAAATAGAAAAGGCCGGCTGTATGAAGTCTGTTCGATGCTGGGCAAGGCGGGGATTAATATCCGTGCGCTGACGATTGCCGAGACCGAATCGTTCGGCGTGCTTCGGCTGATTGTCGATAAACCGGATGAGGCGATCAAATTATTTCACGCCAACAATGTTACCGCCAATCGGACGGACGTTGTCGCGGTTGAAATCGATGACAAACCCAGCGGCCTGGCGGATGTCCTGAAGATTTTGTCGGAACACAATGTCAACGTCGAATATATGTATGGTTTTATGGAAAAATGCAGCGATAAAGCGCTGATGGTCTTTCGATTCGATGAGCCGGAGCGGGGGGCGAAAATCCTGACCGCCGCCGGCGTGAATGTTGTAACACGGAAAAACATACAAGGACTGTAGCAATATCAAAAATCAAAAATTAAAGATAAAAAATGCAAATAAAATTAAAAAATGACTGGTTTGTAGAATTTTACTGAAAAGCGGTTGCGTAATATGAAATGCTTATGAGGTATTTCTTTTTAATTTTTAATCTGTATTTTTTCATTTTGACTTTTGATTTTTGATTTGACTACTCAAAGTGACATTTGCAAAAAACAATTTTATCGACAGAGGTCATTATGGATGTTCCATTTTGGAATAAAGACATTGAAACGATGCCGCGGCAGGCGCTGGAACAGCTTCAGCTTCAGCGGCTGCGGGAAGTGGTCGGTTTTGCACTCAAAACGCCACTCTATCAGAAGCGGCTTGCTAAGGCGTGGATTCACAGCCCCGAAGATATCAAGACTCTGGCGGATTTACGCAAGATACCTTTTACCGTCAAAGACGACCTGCGGCAAAGCTACCCCAAGGGCTTGCTGGCGGTGGAGATGGAACAGGTCGTTCGCGTTCATTCCTCCAGCGGCACAACGGGCATTCCGACGGTGATCTATTACACCCAGGGCGACCTGGACCGCTGGACGGATTTACTTGCCCGCAGCATCATCGCCACCGGTGTAACCGCTAAAGATATTTTTCAAAATATGATGAGCTACGGGCTGTTCACCGGCGGTCTCGGTATGCATTATGGCGCAGAACGCGTGGGGCTGACGGTCATCCCCGTTGGCGGCGGCAATACCCAGCGCCAGCTTAGCATCATGAAAGATTTCAAAACGACCCTGCTGCATATTACTCCCAGCTACCTGCTGCACATCCATCAGCGACTGGCCGAGTATGAGGTTAAACTGAGCGACCTGTGTCTGAAAAAGGCGTATCTCGGCGCAGAACCCTATTCTGAAAATACCCGCCTGAAATTGCAGGACTTGTACGGCATCGATATTTATAACTCTTACGGCCTTAGCGAAATGAACGGTCCCGGCGTGGCGTTTGAGTGCATCTGCAAGAACGATCTGCATGTCTGGGAAGACGGCTACATCGTCGAGATTATCGATCCAGTCAGCGGTGAAGTGCTGCCGGATGGCGAAAAGGGCGAAGTGGTCTTTACCAACCTGATTCGCCACGCACTGCCGCTGATGCGGTATCGTACGCGCGACCTGGCACTTATCCACCCCGAACCGTGCCCCTGCGGCAGGACGCATCGCCGCATGTCGCGCATCCTTGGGCGTACGGATGATATGCTGATTGTCAACGGCGTCAATCTCTTCCCATCACAGATCGAAGAAGCCCTGATGAGCATCCCCGAAGTGGGTAACAATTATATGATTTATCTATCGACACATGAAGGCCTGGATCGGCTGACAGTACAAGTTGAATTATATCAGAAGCTCTTTACCGGCGACCTGTCGCAATTGGATGATCTGAAAACCAAAATCAAAGACAAACTCCGCGCCTCAATTACTATCAATGCCCGGATTGAACTGCACGAGCCGGGAGCGCTGCCGGTCTTTGAAGGCAAGGCCAAACGCGTGGTGGATGAACGAATCAAGCTATAACAAGATAAGAAGGAAAAAGAGCATGGCAAAGCAAATTACGATATTTCTGGAAAACCGCCCCGGACGGATTAAGTCCATCTGCGACGTACTCAAAGAAAATAACCTGAATATCTGGGCGTTCACGATTCAGGATCGCGGCGAGTTCGGTCTGGTCAAACTCATTGTCGATAAGCCCGGTCAGGCGCAGCTGGCGCTGGCCGACCGGGGATTTGCCTGTGCGTTAAAAGAGATCCTGGCGGTTACCGCCCCCGACAGGCCCGGCAACTTAGACAAGCTGACCTCAGCGCTGCTGTCCAAAAATGTCAACATTAAAGACGTGTATGGTTTTGTTTCGCCGATTGACAAGCAGGGGATATGCTTTTTGGAAATCCAAAATGCCGAAGGTGTTGATGTCAAAACTCTGCTTGAGCCGGAAGGCTTTAAGCTGCTAAGCGACGAAGAATTGTACGAACTATAACAATGGATATTCTCCCAGCAATTGATTTACGGGGCGGCAAATGTGTTCGGCTCATTCAGGGTCAGTATGACCGCCAGATTACTTACAAAGACGATCCGGTCGCTCAGGCGCAGGAGTTTTATGCCGCCGGTGCGCGCTGGCTGCACCTGGTGGATTTGGATGGCGCCAAAGATGGCTACCCGGTGAATGCCGAAGTCATTGGCAGAGTCGTGAAAGAAGTCCCGATGAATGTTGAGCTGGGCGGCGGCATCCGCAACGAACAGACCATCGAAAAAATGCTGCATCTGGGGCTGACGCGGCTGATTCTCGGTACCAAAGCCATCGACCAATTCGACTGGTTTTCCGAAATGGCCAGACGATTCCCCAATCAATTAGTTCTCGGCCTGGACGCTCGCGGTTCGAAACTTGCCAAGCACGGCTGGCTTCAGGCTGGCGGGGAGGACCTGATTGACTTTGCCCGCAAGGCGGCCAGTTTGCCGATAGCGGCGATCATTTATACGGATATCAGCAAAGACGGAATGATGTCCGGCCCGAATCTGGACAGAACGGCTCAACTGATCCAAGCTGTTCGCGTGCCGGTGGTCGCTTCCGGCGGGGTAACAACCCTTGAAGATGTAAGAAATGTCAAATCCATTGGCGCCGCCGGTGCAATTATAGGACGTTCGCTCTATGAGGGGACAATTGATTTGAAAGAAGCCCTCGCCATTGCAAAATAATTGTGAAACATTTTCGGTCTATAGTTCGTCATATTTATATCGGTCAGGATGTACCCGATCGAACAAGCTAAACAGCAAGCAAAGGAGATGGATATGAAAAAAGCGTATGGTGTGGTATTGACGATAAGTCTATTATTTATAAGCGGATGTATCATTGTTGGCAATTCTGTTGGGCCGGACAAGTTCAATCCGGGCAAAGAAGTCAATAAAGTCGGCGGCGGGTTTACGATTACCTATATCGCCCCGGAAGACGGAACGGTTCATCTGATGGATCGAAAATCCTGCAAGAGCCTTTTAAGTCAATCCATCACCGCCGGAACAGAGTACAAATTCTCCGCCTCGGAATTGGATAAGATACAGTATAAAAAGTGGGGTATTAATGTGGACAAGGCGGATTTTGTTCTGTATTTCTATCCCAAAAATCCAAAACCGCAGCCTCCAGCGCATCTGATGCCCATTCAAGAGGGTAATCCGCCGATGCCGCTCGCTCCAATGCCTCCGCAACCTTAACATTTTTCAGCATGTTCAAGGCTGGGACAGATTGTCCCGGCCTTTTTTGTTTCCAGACTCCGAATGGGTGATTTTAGTTTGACGCAACCTGTTGGTGGGGCTATACTTTTTAGTTAAATTTTTAGGTATTATCAAAATAAGGCTTATCCAGAATACGGCAAATGCCCAATAGTTGGCTTGGCAAGGATTTTTTGGAGGTTTTTATGGACAACGGCAAAATTATCGGCGAGGGCATTACATTTGACGATGTACTGCTGATTCCGGCACGCAGCGACTTTGTTCCCGCCCAGGCACAGACCAGTACGAAACTGACCCGCAATATCAGTATTAATATCCCGCTGGTCTCGGCGGCGATGGATACGGTTACCGAGTCGGCGCTGGCCATTGCCCTGGCACATGAAGGCGGCATCGGCATTATCCATAAGAATCTGACCGTCGAAGCCCAGAAGCGCGAAGTGATCAAGGTCAAACGCTCGGAAAATGGCGTCATTCAAGACCCTGTTACCTTGTCGCCGACCGAGTGCGTTACGGTTGCCCGTAAAGTGATGGAAGAACAGAATGTTTCTGGCATCCCGATTATTCTAAAAGACAAGCTGGTCGGCATCCTAACCCGTCGCGACTTGAAGTTTCTCAAAGACGACAAAGTTAAAATCGCCGAGGTAATGACCAAAGACAAGTTGATTACGGGCCCGGCGGAGACAACGCTTGAGCAGGCGAAGGTGATTTTGCAAAAACATAAGGTTGAAAAACTCCTGCTCGTTGATAAAAAAGGCAAACTGGCTGGCTTGATTACGATGCGCGACATCGACCGTTTCCAGCAATATCCGCTGGCCGTTCGCGATCATCGCGGCAGGCTTCGCGTGGGTGCCGCTGTCGGGGTCAAAGACCGCGACCGAGTGGAGGCTTTGATTAAGGCTGAAGTGGATGTGATTGTGGTTGATACCGCCCACGGCCATTCGAATAATGTCATTGACATGGTCAAGTGGATTAAGAAACATTATAAAATTGATGTCATTGCCGGCAATATCGCTACCGCTCAGGCGGCAAAGGATTTAATTGCCGCCGGCGTCGATGCGGTCAAGGTGGGTATCGGTCCCGGCGCTATCTGCACAACACGCATTATTTCCGGCGTTGGCGTACCGCAGATTACAGCGATTTTCAATGCGGTTTCTGAGGCGGAAAAGCAAGGCATTCCGGTAATTGCCGATGGCGGCATCCGTCATTCGGGCGATATTACCAAAGCCCTTGCCGCCGGAGCATCATCGGTGATGTTAGGGTCGCTGTTTGCGGGTCTTACTGAAAGTCCGGGCCAACTGGTGATTTTCAAAGGACGGCAGTTTAAGGAATATCGCGGGATGGGTTCGATTGGCGCGATGGTGCAGGGTTCCGCCGACCGCTATGGTCAGGACAAAGGCACACAACAAGATAAGCTCGTTCCCGAAGGCGTCGAAGGGCGTGTTCCATTTCGCGGCACACTGGGCAATTATGTGTATCAGTTGGTTGGCGGCCTGCGGGCGGGGATGGGCTACTGCGGGACACACACCATCGAGCAATTGCGAACCCAAGCCAAATTTGTCCGCAACAGCGCTGCCGGCGTTAGCGAGTCGCATCCGCACGATATTTTGATTACCCGCGAAGCCCCGAATTATTCAGGCTTTGAGACGTTTAATAGTTAACAACACAACTACAGTAGGGTGGGCTATGCCCACGCGGAATTTATGTCGCAAAAAGAACGTGAAGTGATTGCTATTATTGATTTCGGCAGCCAGTATGGGCAGCTTATCGCCCGACGGGTGCGCGAGCATAAAGTGTATTCGCAGATTTATCAGCCGTCGGTCAAGATCGAAAAACTGGCACAGTTGGGCGTTAAGGGCATCATTCTTTCCGGCGGGCCGGCCAGTGTCTATGCCG
>CAZVXR010000384.1:0-2313 GCA_964630865.1 uncultured Pirellulales bacterium
CGCCGGAAGGCATCGCGATAAGGCGCATTGAAAGTCACATTTTTTGCAGAACCAGTACCCTTTCAGGTCTGCATCGTCCGGCTGATCTTCAGTGAATCCGCATTTTGGACATTCTATTTTCAACTTAGGCCCGATCCACAATAACGCCGCACTGGGTGCATTTTAAGACCTTTTTTCGATTGCTCTGACGGAATAACGCAATCAAGATCATTGGGATTCCGATAATTAACAGAAGCGGAATAAAACACAAGAGAATCCCGAAGATCAAAAAACATAGATTAACAATCAGGCTCACCAAAAAGTGACGCCCTGTTTTCGATCGGACCATTACTCCGCCGCACAGTTGACATCTGGGGTTGTTATTGATAACCCTCTGAGCGTTATAAGATGATGGATAACTGGGAGGGGATACAACCTGCTGTGCCAGCTTAATGTCAATCTCATCCGAGAGTTGACCTCGGCTCATTGCCTGTGGGCTTTGAATTCCTAAATGATTTGCAAATTTAATCTGTTTTTCGGTTGGTGGGGTCTTATCATAAATTTTGGGTTCTTCTTTTCCCGTTGTTCGATCAATCAGTTTTCGCACCTGGTACCGGGTTGCGTTTTCAGCAATGGTCAAACCAAGCTGTCTCGCTATTTTTATTTCAGCCTGCGTTGCAAGGTCTTCGCCATCAAAGCCACGCGGCAGATTTTGCAGCATCCCTCGCTCGTTTTTGTCTAATTTGACTTTGCAGTCCAGGCATACAACATTGCCGTTATGGATGTGAGCGGTTTCCAGTTTGCCAATGGTTAAATCGCAATTTGTGCATTGTTCAAGCTGCATAAAAACTCCTTTAAGTTAAGCGTGCTTCTTTTTTTCTTTTTCTCCGTGCGGACTGTCGGGGCCGAAAAAATTCCGGATTTCAGCCACTTTTGCAGAATCCTCGGGTGTCAGCAATTCGATCTTGATATCCGCGACAACATTTTTAAGACGCTTCAGTGCATCGTCCAATTCCGGCTTATGCTGGCTCAATGCTTCGGCAATAGCCATTCCGCGTTCTTGTTTGTTGGCCTTTTCAAATAATATTATGCCAGCATTGCATACGTCTCGGATGTTAAATCCGTAGCTTTCGAGACGATCCACAATCGTTCTTGTTGTTTTTGTAAATGATAATGAGTATTTTTCGGCGGCCATAATTCCATTTTAAAAAAATTTATTTTATTCCGCAACTCTTTTAAATACAAATATTTAGGATACTTTGTAGGCAGATTAGATTAAAAAATATCTAAAAAGATTAAAAAATATCTTGCAACCTGCCGAAACATTATTATAACAGTCCAAAACGACAGCGAATTAAAAAAGTTTAGGGAATCAGCCGAATGCCAAAAGAGCGAAAAAATCCGAAAGTGCTGGTGCAGTTTACCAGCGACCAATACCCCGACGTGGTGGAAATCGTGCAGCATAGGGCCAAAACAGAACATCGCTCTTTGGGTCAGGCGGCGGCTTTGTTCGTCCGTGAAGCAGATATTTTGATTAAGCAGGGTTGTACCTGCGGCCGCAGTATAGCAAAAGCCGCCGTCGGCGGTCAATAGGTATAATTACCTATTTTAACAGATTTTTTGTTTTTCAGGCTCTTTTACAATTTCATAGGCGACGTGCTCAGTTGACAGGGGCATCTTCAATTTTGTATAATCAGGTCGGCTTATGCTGACCAAGAAAGGAGATGAACGATGTCAGCAGAACATTTGAGTGAGTGTTTTACGTTATTTTTGTCCCTGCGAACCCTGGGGGACGGCACTGTGGAAATTTACAAACAGGCCCTGGCTAAATTGATCAGCGCCGTTGGCGATCTGCCGGCGGCGGCGGTAACGCCCCTGATGGCCCAGACGACGCTGTGTCGGATCAAAGACAGCGGCATCTGCAATACCACGGTCAATATCAATGTCCGGTGCATTAAGACGTTTTTTCGGTGGATGGTCGATTCGGAGATTTTGCCGAAATCGCCCTTTGCCCGCATTAAATCACTGCGGGAAGAACACCGGGGAAAAACGCCTTACACGGACGCGGAGGTGCAGGCGATGCTGAATGCCTGCCCGGATGACCGGTGGCGGCTGATGGTGGGGCTGGCGATTACCACGGGCATGCGGCGCGGCGAGATTTTGAATTTGACCGTCGGCGAGATTGATTATCTCGACGGGGCGATTCGGATCGCCGAAAAAAGCAACACCGCGACGACGTGGGCGTGGCAGATTAAAGACCATGACCGGCGGGCGGTTGCGATTCATGGGACGCTGGAAAGCCTGCTGCTGCGATTGCAGGGGCAGCTTCCCGAT
>CAZVXR010000385.1:0-6624 GCA_964630865.1 uncultured Pirellulales bacterium
CCGTGAAAGTAGAAAAAACAGCATTTTCAACGCAAAAAACGACATTCGAACCTGCGACGCCCTGCCGTGAAAGCAGGAGACGCACACCGAAGCTGCGACTCCACAAAGCAACCGGCCAAGGGTATGCGGTTCTCAACGGCAGATACATCTTCTTCGGCCTACACGGCACCGATGAAGCCACAAGAGAGTATCACAAAACCATTTCCGAATGGCTTGCCAATGGCCGCCTGCCGGAACAATCCCGCAGGGTATAGATTTCGGATGCATGATAACGCTCCTGCCAACTGGTTTTTTTCATTTCCATTATCATAAGTGTTTTTTTTTCTAAAACTGTCTTTTTGCGGCCTTCAATATTGTTTGCTGAATCGTTTCCAATGACGGAACTACCGCTTGTTCCAGCCGCTTTGAAACCGGCGGAGGAATATCCAGCCCTGACAGAGCAATGATGGGACCATCCAGATAGTCAAAAAATGCGAGTTGACTGTGTTCCGCTATTCTGGAGCCAATTGAAAGCCCTTTCGGTGATTGTTCGACAATCACCATCATTTTCGTTTTGTCGAAGGATTTCTCGATCGTCTCATAGTCAATATCCCGAGGACTAATGGTCCGCAGATCAATCAGTTCAACGCTGACGCCCTGTTTTTCCAGACTTTCTGCTGCCTTTTTGCATTCATAGATCATACTGGAATAGCTCAGAACTGTCACATCGCGACCTTGTTTTATGACCTTTGCCTTCCCCAGAGGAACAAAATAATCCAGATTATTCGTCGGAACATCAAACTTGACTGGGTAAAGCTGGTGGTGTTCAACCATCAAAACAGGATTTTTACTGGTCATCGCCGAATTGAAAAGCCCGATATAATCAAAGGCGCTGGAAGGCGCAACCACCGTCCAGCCGCTGAATAATGAAAAGATGCCGACCGGATCCATTGAATGCTGGCCGCCATAGCCACAGCCAATCGCGATTCTGGTTCTGATAACAACCGGCATATCGGTGGAATTGCCATAAATATGACGCAGTTTACCGATTTGGTTAAAAAGCTGATCTGCAGCAACAAGGGCAAAATCCGGAAACATAATTTCCACAATGGGCCGCAGCCCGCTCATTGCCGCACCGCCAGCAAGCCCCACAAACCCCGCCTCCGAAATGGGTGTATTCAGGACTCGGTCAGGATATTTTGCGGGCAAGTTTTTAGTGGCCCCATACGGGCCGCCCCCAAAATTGGCGATCTCTTCACCCACGACAAAGACACGGTCATCCTTTTGAAGCCAGCAACCTGTAACTGAGGAGATGGCCTCTACATAGGTCTTTTGTTCAAATTCGGAAAAGTCCTCTTTCTCGTTGAATGTGATACCGTCAAATTCCTTTCCATTACTTCGCAGCCCTTTTTCAACCGTTTCAATATCCGGCCAGAGATTCTCTTTAACGAGCAATTTATTGTCTTTTTGAGTGGTACAAAAATCTAATGCTGTTTGAACAGCATTCACGGCTTTTTGCTTTAACTGCTCTACCTGAGCTTGTGAAAATAATCGCAGCTCAATCAGCTTTTGTGGGAACATCACAGTGGGGTCAAGACATTGCCAGTTTGACTCTTCATCCTTACCGCGATAGCCGAAATTACTGCCGGGAATAGGGCCGGCATGATGGAAATAACGATAACATTTGGCCTCAATCAAAGTCGCGCCATTCCCCTCGCGTGCCGTTTGAGCGGCTTTTTGTAACCCCAAATGAACCGAAACAGGGTCCATGCCGTCAACGATAATCCCCTTGATCCCGTAGGCAATCGCTTTTATAGCTAGATCGCTTGTGGCGGTCGAATCTTTAATGGGCGTGGCCACTGCATAAAGATTATTCTCGATAAAATAGATAATCGGCAGTTTCCATATCCCGGCCAGATTTAACGCTTCATGGAACGCGCCCTGATTGACCGCCCCATCGCCAAGAAATGAGACGACAACTTCTTTGTTTTTATTGTATTTGGCTACAAATGCCGCGCCTGTCGCCAAAGGTGCGCCGCCGGCAACAATAGCATTGGTTCCAATTACGCCGATTTTTTCGTTACGAAGGTGCATCGACCCCCCGCGACCCCCACAGCAACCAATCGAAAGTCCCATGATTTCACCCATCAGATTGCTTATCTCGGTTTGAAGGATGTCTGGAATATTCTGCTGAAGCGCATGAAAACCATCATTAGCATAATAATTTACCGCTTTTGACAGGTAATGATGATGGGCACGATGGGTGGAAGATATTTTGTCGGATATATTCAACGCTGACATCGCGCCTGCCGCACAAGCCTCCTGACCAATGCTGGTATGAACCGGCCCATGAACGCATCCTTCAGACCAGAGTTTCAATAATGTTTGCTCGAATTCTCTGATGAGGAATATTTCAAATGCAATACTTGCCAGCTTTTCCGATGAAAACTTCTGATAATCAGCGTCTTCGGCCAATATCTTTGTAATCTCAAAAGACGTGTCTGCCTGAGTGATTCGCATAGTGTTACCTGTACTGAATATAGACGACTTTATGTTCCGTGAAGAATTCCACGCCAGTATCTCCTGCTTCTGGAAGTCCGCATCCCGAAAGTTTTACTCCACCAAAACTGAGTTGCGGTTCCTTAAATGCTGTTGGAATATTGACATGGGTCAGGCCGACATCCGTTTTTTCAACAAATGTCAAGGCCTTTTGCAGATCATTGGTATAAATAGAAGAAGAAAGGCCAAATCGAACATGATTAGCCATCTCAATCGCCCGATTAAAATCCTTTGCTTTTATGACCGAAAGAACAGGGCCGAAGATTTCTTCCTGAGCGATAAACATATCCGGACTGACATCCGTGAAAATCGTCGGTTCAATGAAACAACCCTTAGCAAAATCTCCTGCTATTATTTGATGACCCCCGATTAAAAGAGCGGCCCCTTCGGCTTTTCCTTTTTCGATGCCGGCTAAAATATTTTGCATCTGGGTTTTTCCGCAAACAGGTCCCATGTTCGTTTGAGGGTCTGTTCCTCTGCCAACTTTGATCTTTTTCACTCGCTGTAAAAGCAATTCGATAAAATCATCATAGATTTTTTCTTCCACAATCGCCCGGCTGGTGGATGTACACCATTGTCCGGCACAGGCATACGCCGCCAACGCCGACGCATCAGCCGCTTTTTCAAGGTCGGCATCCGCTAGAATAACGATTGGATTTTTACCGCCCATCTCAAGCTGAGTACGAGTTAAATTATCCGCCGCGACTTTGTGAATCCCCATGCCAACTTCTGTTGAGCCGGTAAACGTAACGGCCTTAATTGTCCTATTTTTGACTAAGGCATCCCCAATTACAGCGCCGCTGCCAGTCAGAAAATTCAGTACACCGGGCGGCAAGCCGGCCTCATCAAAAAGCTTGACAAATTCAGCCCCCACACCGGGCGTTAAATTGGCGGGCTTAAAAATACAGGTATTACCCATAATCAAGGCAGGAGTAATCTTTCGTGAAGCCACATTAAACGGGAAATTCCAGGGCGTAATTGCCGCAATAACCCCTAAGGGAACTCGAAAATCATAGGCGAATACACCCTCACGGGCCGTCGGCATATTTTTACCGCCCAACCGGAGGCCTTCATTGATTTGATAATCCATCTCACGAATGGTAAAAGCAACTTCCGATTTGGACTCTGCAAGTGTTTTACCATTTTCGGCGGTAATGGCTTCGGCAATGCAACCTGCTCTGTCCTGCATCAATACAATCGCTTTACGAAGATACTCGCCTCGCTGATAAACTGTTAATTGACGCCAGCTTTCAAAGGCTTTCTGAGCCGTTTCAATTGCGTAATTCACATCCTCCATTGTAGATTTCGGCCATGTGCCTGTAACCTGAGTCAAATCCGCAGGGTTGCGATGCTCATAAACTAACTCACCCTGAGAGGACTTCCATTTACCGTTGATATAATTTTTTCCTGTCATCTTTTTCCTTAAATTAATGATAAACACTACTGTGCTTTCCCGAATACTTCTGTAACAATATCATCACGGTTTAAACTTGAAATCTCGATAACAAATATCGTGCCTTTTTGAAATGAACAAAAATTATTGCCATCTCTTCTATCGGGAGCATGTGTTTCCAGTTCCACAAACCCCCTCTTCCTTCCACAAAAAATCTGTGCCCCGAGGTATTTTTCAGCAAACTTCCACGCAGTATCAACTCTAGTCATTAACCTGTCCTTATTCAATATTCTTAATAATGATGACGGCCAGTCATTTAGTTTTCGGACATGAAAAATCCATGCATGAAAATCTCACACCGATAACAGCAAAATCACTTCCATATCTCTCCTCTAAAATCATCTCCAAACCACGCGTACCTTATAATTTTTCAGCATCTTCAAATTGACTGAGCAATAGTAAGTCTTCTTTGGCCATCTTAAGATGCCGGTGCATTTCCTGAGATGCCCGATCCGGATCTCTTTCATTAATTGCACAAAGAATCGCCTTGTGGGCTGTTACGGCTCTATTAATACCTTTTTTTTGTATCGTTTTAAAACGAGATTCTTTTAGAAGCTCAGAAAGAGGTTCCAACATTATCTGAATAACCCTGTTGCCAGCCGCTTCAATCAATATTTCGTGGAATTCAAAATCCTTTGCCACACATAATTGTATATTATCCGGGTCTTGTTCTAACCGCTTGATTGATTCTCTCATCCTCGATATCTGCTCATTCGTCACTCGTGAAGCCGCTAATCTTGCGATCTGACATTCTAATATCTGCCTTGCTTCAACTAATTCTATAAATACATTCTCTTTTCTCCTCAATATCAGGCTTATCGCTTCTGATGCAGCTGAAGTTGTCGGTTTTGCAACCCGAGGCTTTCTGCCACGAGTAATTTCAATAAGCCCCTTAACCTGGGCAACTCTTAACGCCTCCCGTAAACTAAAGCGACTCACTCCAAGCTGTTGGGCAAATTCTCTTTCCGGAGGCAATTCCATTCCGACCTTTAATTGACCTCCGACGATATATTCCTGAATCAGATCTGAAACAAGACTTATTTTGTCGGTATATTGTATTTTTTTTAATTTTATTCTTTTATTTAACATGATAATAGGGTAAGATATTAAGATATCTTTGTCAAAGGAATTTTTTATGAAAGTACGTTTTCCATATAAAAAGGTAGAAGGTTTTGAAATATCTAATAATTTCAATGCCCAATTTTTTGACTTGCCTGACATCAAAACAGGTCTTTCCGGCTCTGAAATTGTCCAACAGGCGATTGACCAACCGATAAAATCAAAAAGGCTGCGTGAACTCGCTAAAGGTAAGCAAAAAATATTGATTGTTACCGATGACATTCACCGGCCGACGCCTGTTTTTGATTTTATCAGAACGGTCCTCGACGAACTGTATAAGGCCGAAATAAAAGAGGAAAACATCGAATTTATGATGGCCCTCGGCACCCACAGGCCAATGACAAAGAAGGAAATGGGTCAAAAACTTGGGGCAGATATTGCAGATCGATTCAAAGTACACAATCATGAATGGGACAATCCAAATGCCTTGGAATTCATGGGTAACACAGACCAAGGTGTACCGGTCTGGATAAACAAAAAAGTCAAAGAAGCTGATCTTGTCATCGGTATTGGTGCCATTATGCCGATTGAAGTTTGCGGTTTTACCGGCGGGGGAAAAATACTGGTACCCGGCGTTTGTGGTGAAATAACGAATAGCGAGATGCACTGGACACGAGTGGATGTGCCTCATGATGAAGTCCTTGGCAAAGCAGAAAATCCCATACGGGAATCTATCGATACGCTTGCACGAAAAGCAGGCCTGGATTTCATAGTCAATGTGATTTTGAATGCTGAGCAGCAAATTGTAAAAGCCGTCGCCGGCGACATGGTTCATGCCCATAGGGCCGGCTGTAAGTTAGCCATAGATGTTTATGGCGTTGAATTTGACAAAGAATATGACATTGTAATAGCCGATGGCTATCCCTTTGATATTGAATTCTGGCAGGTTAATAAAGCGTTAGACACCGCCGGTATTGTTGTTAAAAAAGGTGGAGTTGTAATTCTGGTATCACCCTGCTACGAAGGTTTCAGTCAAACGCATAACGAAATACTTGAATTTGGATATCTTCCTATTGATGACATTAAACACCTTGTAAATAGCGGAAAAATACCACACAAAGTTGTCGGTGTCCATATGATACAAGTAAGTACAGTCGCCATTGAAAAAGCAAGAGCAATCCTTGTTTCATCGGGAATTTCAAAAACAGATGCCATCAAAGCCGGCCTTCTGTGGGCACAAACACCGCAAAAAGCATTTGATATGGCATTAACGCTCGTTGGCAAAAATCCTTCGATTGCCGTTTTGAAAAATGCCGCAAGAATGCTTGCTGTGATAAAGAATTAATAACCAGAGAATAATTTATTAAACATATATGTTTGTAAACTTTCGCATTTTTGATAATGTTTTAAGCAGCTGGAGCTAAGGCCTCCCTCAAATATTGGAATTTAACATGTACCACGGATTTACCGAACATACATTTAATTTTCTCCTTCCAAAGCTTGCGGCGAAATCATGCGATCGCATTGGCAAAGCAGGGCGTTGCTTTCCGGTCGTACCATGGCTGAGCCATGAA
>CAZVXR010000386.1:0-10337 GCA_964630865.1 uncultured Pirellulales bacterium
TGCCGGTGGTCCAGACCTGGCCGCCGGCGCCGATGTTCAGCGTGCCGCCTTTTTCGGCGGTGGGGCTGTTGTAGCCCGCGCCGTCCCAGGGCGTGCCGATGGCCAATTCATAGACTTTGACAAACGTGTTGACATTGATGGTTGCTTGATTGGCCACGATGGCACTTTGATTGTTGTCGTAAGAAGGAGTTACATCGCCGAACCAATTGGTCCCCGTTTGCCAAGTGCCGACCACATCGTGCTTTGTCGGGACCCATGTGGGGTCTGCAAAACCGGTCGCACAGACCAGCGTCAAAACCCCCATCACTAACAACTGCTTCTTTTCCATTCCATCTTTCATAACTCCACAGCTTATGCTACAGCCGGGAAAAAACAGGGCTTACGGTATAATCTGAGAAGAAGGAACCCAATTTATGTTAAAATCGCCCATTAAAATATTCGTTCCACCCCGTTTGCCCCGCCGGTGGCTGCCATGGTTCATAATACTATTGTTGGAGTACTTTAGATCAATTTCGCCTTGGGAGCAGAAAAGCAGCAGCTTGTTGGATGGACTTTTGATATTTGACAAACTAGAAGGCGATTTGACAATCTGATCATAACCGCTCTTCTCATCAGGTCGAAGTGATCCCATGTTCGACCACTCGGTAGCTATCCCTCGCCAGACGATAGAGGCATATTTATATCTACCGTCATCTCCCTGAGGTTTTTTCCAAATCATTTCCCCCGCTACGTACGGCCAGAGCTGGGTTGAGTAACTATCTGACTTGCCGCGGTTGACGACATTCGTCCTCACTTCAGCGGGAGTGGGAGGAGACACCGACACGCTCCCTGCGTTTGCCCAGTCCTCAAACGGCACGTTCCGCACAAAAGGACACGACCAAAAATCGCTCATGTATTTCTTGCTGTACTCAGCGACCTCATTGGCGCCCCAGGGCTTATCCGGATTCAGGTTAGCGGGCAAAGCAGCTTTTGAATCGGTATATTGTCTGAAATTCAGTGACAGATACGCATAGCGGCCACAAATCCCATTGACCCAACGGTTGCCCATTACCGGTATCTTACCTTTATTATCGGCTTGGTAAACACCCACGAGTGTGCCGATTTGCTTGAGGTTGTTCGAACATATCAGCATTCTTGCCTGATGGCGCGCTTTTTGAAGCGATGGCATAAGGATTGATAAAAGCAGGGCAATAATCGAGATAACAACCAGCAACTCAATCAGCGTAAACCCCCGTAGGCCGTCTGCTTTAAAGCTTTTTTCCGATGATTTCATCTTCATTCTCCTGATTTAAGGTATTTTGATTTTAAGATATTCCGAGGGTAAAGATCTATACACAAAAAACAAATCAACAGATCAGCTACTTAAGAGACTAACAGTATTTTAGTTAAACACAAAAAACAAGTCAAGCTTTTTTTTAATAATTTTTACTGTAATTTTAAAATATAGACTTTAAGGTCCCACTCAAAACCGATTTTTTTAGAAAAAAACCAAAGAAATATTCACTTAAACGCCCCTGTTATTTCGAACTTCCATCGTAATTTCCGGACGATTTTATCGGATGTTGGTTTAAAATTATAAAATCAATATATAAAATAAGTTATGTTCTTTATTGTCAGTTTCTATGGCGATTTGATTCCCCCCAAAAACGCCCTATAAAATAAACCACGCACAACAAGTAAGAATGCAGTAAAATATATTTTATCGTTTTCTTGAGATTTCTCTTGCATTGCTTCCGGGAAATCGGTAAAATACAAAGCAGACAAGTGTTCAGCAATAATGTTGCAGTAAAAAAGATGTTGTGTGTGACATTGAGTAAAGTAAAGGGTATGTGTCCGGCAGATGTATGCCGGATGTAATATTAGAAAACTTTTTTTTGTGGAGGTCTCAAAGATGAAAAAAAAGCAGTTGTTAGTGATGGTGGTTTTGGCGTTGGTCTGTGCGACCGGTTTTGCGGACGACCCTGCATGGGTCCCGACAAAGCACGATGTGGTTGGCACTTGGCAAACCGGGACCAATTGGTTCGGCGATGTAACTCCTTCTTACGAAAACTTCCAAAGTGCCATCGTGGCCAATCAAGCAACCATCAATGTCAACACGTTTGTCAAAGTCTATGAATTGGCCATCGGCACGCCCTGGGACGGCGCGGGCTACAACAGCCCCACCGCCAAAAAAGGCGGCACGCTGAACATCGGCGCCGGCGGCCAGGTCTGGACCACCGGCAGTATGTATGTGGCCCATCTCGGCAGCGGCACGCTGAACGTCAGCGGCGGCGGCTCGATTCGCGTGGGCGGCGAGTTCAGCATCTGTAAGTACTTTGGCGGCAATGGCTTGGCCCTGTTTGACAATGTACAGTTTAATGTCGGCGCAGCGAACATCAGCACCGGAGGCACGCTGACGCTGAAAAATTCTTCCTATTTAAAGGTGTGGGAACCTAACTCCTTTAACTGTACTGGCGTGGTTAACCTCTATGATACAACCGTGTACGTGGCGATCAAGGGCACCGTTAATCTGAATGATTATGCCGGTAAAATTATTCCACTGAGCGGCGCCGGCACTTTGGCTGCGGTACAAGACGGTGATTTTACCAATATTTTTGCGACTGGAACTGCCCCCACTGCATGGATCCCGACCAAGCATGATGTGGTTGGTACCTGGCAAACAGGGACCAATTGGTTCGGCGATGTGACTCCTACCGAATTCGCCCTCGTAGGCAATCAAGCAACCATTAATGTCAATACGGCTGTCCAGGTCACTGACTTGGCCATCGGTACGCCCTGGGACAACGGCGGCTACCTAAGCCCCACCGCCAAACAAGGCGGCACA
Source organism: uncultured Pirellulales bacterium (assembly GCA_964630865.1). Taxonomy (GTDB): domain Bacteria; phylum Planctomycetota; class Phycisphaerae; order Sedimentisphaerales; family Anaerohalosphaeraceae; genus Anaeroglomus. The sequence continues at coordinate 2,825 of CAZVXR010000386.1, forward strand.
CTGAACATTGGTACCGGAGGGTCTGTCCACACCACGAACAATTTCTACGTGGCCCATTTCGGCGACGGCACGCTGAACGTGCCCAGCGGCACGTACATTCAGGCAAATGAGTTCAGCGTCTCCAAAACTTCAGGCCAAGGTCTTGCCTTGTTTGACGGCGGTTGGGCTAATGTTGGCTCGGTGGTCATCGGCGCCGATGGCGAGGTGATTCTAAAAGGCGGTCAATATTTTAAGGTCTGGAGCACCAACTTTACCGTAGACGGCGTTTTTGACATCGCCGACGAAGATTCTCGTTTGGAATTTGTGCATTCAGAGGAGGTTGATCCGAGTGTTTACGCCAATGTGACCGCGATGCACGGCGCAGGTGATTTGTATGCGGTTTACAATTTTGGGACTACGATTGTTAGAGCAGAACCCAACGAAAATATCGAATGCGGGCTGACGGCTGATTTGACCGGAGATTGTCAGGTTGGCTCAGAAGACTTGGCACTGCTAATTTCAGAGTGGCTGCTGTATCCCGATGCGCCGATCATTTGGGAAGCGACTATGGCTACCGACCCGGTGCTGTCAGGCGACTGGAAGGTGCGTGATGGGTATAACAACTACAGCATCAGCGGCGGCAAAATGATTCTCAATGGCGGTAATGCCGTAATTGACGCCTCTCCGGCGATGGATTTGAACAAGCCGCTTGACATTCAGGTAACCTTGCGGGCGACAACCACGACGCCGTCGCCAATCTTTACCGAGGCCTCAGCCCCAAGTATTTGGGCCAACATGGACACCGATCAGGCTGCCTATTATGCTGGTTTGCGTTTCTCTATCTATAAGGTCAGTTCCACTGAGCAGGTCTTGGCGGTTATATCGAACAATGCAACTGTGCTGGGGCAGTATGGCGGGCTTGGCACAGGTATGATTAGCGTACACGCTGTCATTGAACCCGATGGGACAGCAGGCACCATCACCCTTGATGTGACCGACGGTGTAACTACTTACAGCGATCAGGTGCTCAGCTATACCAACAATATCTCCGGTACGACTGTACACCGTTACGTGACTATTTCGAGCCTGGGTAATGCCGGTGAGATCGATTACATCAAAGCCGAAACAACGCGGGTGCCGCTTTATAATCTGGCCGGCGATGCGACGATTGACCTCGAAGATTTTGCCGTGATGGCGTCCGAATGGCTGAAAAAGTATGTATGGGTACCGATAGTACCGTAATAATCGAGCATCGGTATTGGTGTCAAAGCCGTTGGTTGATTGTGTGTCTTTGGTCAGGCAGGTCAAAGATACAGCGGCAGTTTGCAAGTGTGTAAGTGTGTGTAAGTTGTTTTTTTGAATCGGTATCATGTGGGTGCGTTACCCGCATGATGAAAGTTGGTAGTTTAAGTTAACTCATTTTGTGGAGGTACGAAAGATGGAAAAGAAGCAGTTGTTAGTGATGGTGGTTTTGGCGTTGGTCTGTGCGACCGGTTTTGCGGACGACCCTGCATGGGTCCCGAGCAAGCATGATGTGGTCGGCACTTGGCAAACGGGGGCGAATTGGTTTGGCGATGTAGCTCCTTCCTATGCCGGCTTTCAAAGCGCCATCGTAGGCAATCAAGCGACCATCAATGTCAATTCGTTTGTCGATGTCTATGAATTGGCCATCGGCACGCCCTGGGACGGCGGGGGCTACAACAGCCCCACCAGCAAACAAGGCGGCACGCTGAACATCGGCGCCGGCGGCCAAGTCTGGACCCACAGCAATTTCTATGTGGCACATGTCGGCGACGGCACGCTGAACGTGAGCGGTGGCGGTTCGATTCGCGTGAACGGCGAGTTCAGCGTCTCCAAGTATTTTGGAGTTGGCTTGGTAACGCTTGACAATGTACAGTTCAATGTCGGCACTGCGGCCATCGGCGCCCAAGGCACGGTGGATCTGAGCAACACTTCCTACATGAAGATGTGGGATGGCTTTACCTTAAATGGCAAGGTTAACCTCCTGGATACAACCACGTACGTGGCGGTCAAGGGGTTCGTTAGTCTGGATGATTATGCCGGTAAAATTATTCCACTGAACGGCGCCGGCAATTTGGTTGCGCTTCCAGACGGTGATTTTACCAATATATTTGCGGTTGTCCCCGAACCGGCAACGATGATTCTGCTGGGACTTGGCGGCCTGGGTCTGCTTCGTCGCAAACGCTAAAGATCGCCGAATAATGTGATTGTCTGAGTTTGAGAGAGTCTGTAATCGTAACGGTGCAGCCTGAGAAGATTTTTTTCAGGCTGCACTGGTTGCATTTAGGGGGCGATTTTTTCAGTAGCTGCGGGTGTCTCCTGTAGAATAAGGCGGGGCCCCGTCACATCATCGCTTCGCTTGACAATCTACAACGTCCAGTGTCTAAACTCATTAACCCAATCACACCTTCCCCACATAGCAACCGTCTGCCCAGATCAACTGCACCGAAGGCAGACGTGATCCTCTGTTACTGGCTATCCGTTAAATCAGAAGTTAGATTATCGCATTCACATTTTTATCGGACTAAGCCGCTTTTCTCAACTGTTTATACACACTCTTAAAACGGTGTTTTTCTGCGCAGATTGAGAAAATTTAAAATTTTACTACTTTTTTATAGGATTTGGCCTGTCAATTGTTTACAATACAGAGGAAACAGATGTTAGCTGAATCAGCTTTGTTTTGAGAAAAGGTTTATGTCGACTACAGAGAATCAAATAGAGTATAGTCCCCGCAAACATTTGAGGGTCTATCAGTCTCTCCTTTCGCAGATTATGTCTGGGCAATACCAACCGGGTCAGCAGTTCCCGACGCTGGATGTGCTTTCGAATGCGTTTGAGGTTTCACGGCCGACAGTAGTCAAGGCAATGGACACTCTGGAGCGAAAAGGGCTTATCAGCAGGCGACGAGGCGGGGGGGTGTATGTCCATGAAAAGGTCATCCCCATAAAACAAGTCAAGCCCATCGGCCTATTGCTGCCGGATCAGGTGGTTGAAGAAAACGTGCAGACCGAATCAGTCTTTAAATCCATGATCCCCCGCCTGATGACCTGCGCCAAGGAATGTCGGTCGTTTCTTGTCATCAATTCTTACACCTCCAATGAACAGGGTATTCTCAAGGATATGCAATATGCCTTCGACAATTTTGCGCAGCAAAAAGTCTCCGGGGTCATTTTTCATTACTGCGTGGAAAAGGACACGGAGGATTTGAACCAGCAAGTGCTTGAGCTTCTTAAAAATGCCAACAAACCGATGATTTTGCTCGACCATGATGTGGTTCGATATCCGCAACGCAGCAATTTCGATGTTGTTTCCATCAATAACGAGCGAGCGGGGTATGTGGTTACGTCTCACCTGATTGAGGCGGGCGCAACATCTATTTGTTATGTAAATATTGACTTTCAAATTCACTCGCCGGTTTCCTCCGAACGCTTTCACGGTTTCCAGAACGCCCTTTTCGATCACGGGCTTGACCCCCATTTGATCCTGACAATTCCTTATGGCAACCCTGCCGAGGCACGTGAAGCACTGGTTCGGCAGATTCGAGCGAAAAACATCGATGCAATTGTTTGCGAAAACGACAATATCGCCTCGCAGTGCATGTATTATCTTCTGAGTGCCGGTATGCGTATTCCCGATGATATTCGAATCGTCGGATTCGACAACCTGTCCAGTTCGAGGATGCTTCCTGTGCCGCTGACCACCATTTCTCAGCCCATCGATCAAATGGCCTCGGAGGCGGTTTCTTTAATCGCCGACCGGCTTTCCAATCCCCAGCGACCGGCACGCGAAATTATGCTCACCGAATCGCTCGTTGTGCGTCAATCCAGTTGTGCTATGCAAAAACCATCTGACGGGTGAATCGGATGATTTCTGAGGCCGGGTGGCCTGCTTACGCTTGGGTAAACAGGATGGCGGCGATGTGGTGAGCCGGCCTTTAGTATTTTTGCGGGATGAAGGTTTGGTCAGACTGTGGCGGCCGGACGTACTTGCCTTCCTTTTGCCGTGGCGGCAGTTTGATGGGCTTGGGCGTCAAATCCTTATACGGAATCAAGCTCAGCAGATGACAAATGCAGTTGAGGCGGGCACGTTTTTTGTCATCGGCTTCTACAGCATACCACGGCGACCGTTTGGTATCGGTGTGGATGAACATTTCGTCTTTGGCCCTGGAGTATTCCACCCAGTGGCGACGCGATTCCAAATCCATCGGTGACAGTTTCCATCGTTTGGTCGGGTCTTTCATCCGTGCCCGGAATCGGTTTTCCTGTTCCTCGTCGCTGACCGAAAACCAATACTTAATCAGCATAATCCCGGAGCGAATGAGCATCTGTTCAAACTCCGGACAGCTTCGCATGAACTCCCGGTATTCATCGTCTGTGCAGAATCCCACGATGCGTTCAACGCCGGCGCGGTTGTACCAGCTCTGGTCGAACAGCACCATCTCGCCGGCTGCGGGAAGCTGAGCGGTGTACCGCTGAAAGTACCATTGCGTCTTTTCACGGTCGGTGGGGGTTCCCAGTGCGACCACGCGGCAGATACGCGGATTGAGGCTTTCGGTAATTCGTTTAATCGCGCCGCCCTTGCCTGCTGCGTCGCGTCCTTCAAACAACACGATGACTCTAAGACCTTCCTGTTTGATCCATGCATGCAGCTTGACCAGCTCGACTTGCGGCCTGGCCAGTTCCTTTTCTTGCATATCCCAAAATGCTTTCCGGCTGACCTGTTACGTTTTGGATTCGGCCATCATGCGGGAGCGGAGTTCGGTCAGGTAGCTGAGCATCTGGTCGGCGCGTTTTCGGACTTCGGCGTCTGGGTGGTTGACGCGGGCGTTCCATTTGCGGTATTCTTCTGTCAGTCGTTTTTGCAGGTCTTCGTCCGGCAGGTTCGGGTCGATGCCGAGGATGGTCGCCGGGTCGGGGTTGATTTGAGCTTCCAGCGGCATATATTTTTGATAGATTGCCCGGAAGCGGTCCTGGGGCAGTTCGAGGCGTTCTGCCAGACTTCGCAGCCATTCTTGCTTGTCCCGGCTGACCGGCTGGACGGCGGCGGCAATCTTGACACACAATTCATACAACCCCTGACGAAACGCCGCATCGGCCTGCGACAGCAAAATGTCACAGGCTTTTTGAGCGGCCGCTTGCGGTGTTGGTGCGGAGATTACCCGCGAGACATCAATGGTCAGGTTGATCGACGAGGTGTGAAGGCGCTCATTGAGCCAGCTTTCGAGCATTTCGGTTTGGATGCTGGATGCCGGGTCGCCCGCGGTGTGCTGGCCGAGGATGTAGCCGGCGGCGAGCATTTTTTCGAGACGCAATTGGAAATCCAGATAGCCCTCGCCGGCAGCGACGAAATAATTGAATTCCGTCCGGGCCGAAACGAGTTCTTTGCCGGTGTCTTTTTGGGTGATGCGCGTGGTCAAACGCAGGGTGCGCTGTCCGCGACACGGAAAACGAAGAATATCACAGCCCACTTCAAGAACGGTGCGCCACTGCGGCAAGATAGCGTCCCTTCCGGGGATAACGCCGTTATATGCCTGGAAATGGAACTTGGGGTCGCCGGATTTTTGAACGGTTTGATCCGTACACAAAATCGGCAGCGGGTCGGCAATCCCGCCGGTGATGTCCATCAAGTCAACCTCGACATTGGTAACGCATTGATCGCACGGGGCGGTGATGCGTCCCCGCATCGCGACAGTAAAGACGTCGATGTCGATGCCATTGATGGATTTACTAAGCAGTTCGACATGGGTTTCAAAATGATACGGGTCAAGGCCTTTGAGTCTGCCGCGTGTCAGAAAACGCAGCTTCGGCAGCGTCCATATCAGGGCTGCGGTAACGAATGCTGTCAAGATGATGACCCATGCGGTATTCATAGTCTGTTATTTCACGTTCAGTTTTTCCATTTGTTCTGCGCGATGTCCGACGTTCTGCTTGGACAGTTGCCCATCCTTGCCGGCGCAAAACTCCACTTCCAATTTGCGTCCGGATTCCTCATCCTCGAACGTACAGTGCATTCGCTGGTTGGCGTCATAACTGTATTCGACGCGAATGGGCCGACCCGCGGGGCGATCCGGGGGCAACTCGAATATCTCCGATGCGATCTTGTTGACAAAGTCGGGGTCTTCATCCTCGCCCTGTGTAATCGACACCTGCAATTCGGTCTGATTGTCGGCCATGGTGTAAAAGGTCTGCGTTGTCGTGCAGGGCAGCGGCGTATTTTTATTGAGCAAAATTGTATTTCGAATCACATGCCGCCCGGTCTGTTCGTCGATCGGTGCGCAAATCGTCCCGTAGCTGTGGTTGCAGACGTCTTTGAGTTTGACGTCGCGGAGGCCGCCGGCGATGCCCGCAGGAACGATTTCGGGCTTTTCGCGCAACTGGGTTAATCCGGCGTGAATGGCAGCGCCGAGAGCGACGCATTCATCGACATTGACGGCCACTTCCGGGGCGAACCCGAATTTGGCGGTCAGCCGCTGATGGACCATTGGGATGCGTGTTGAGCCGCCGACCAACAGGATTTTAGTGATGTTTTTGGTTTTGGATTTGGCTTCGTCCAGCGCAACATCGATTAGCATTTCGGTTCGGGCGATCAGCGGCTCAATGGCTTTTTCAAACTGCTCGCGGGTGATTTCAATCCGCGCGCTGCCGGATGCACCGTAGAGGATTTTCTTGGCGCTGGTTCGCCTGGACAGCGTTTTTTTGACGTCTTCGGCTTCATCCTCGTGTTTGGCCATATCCTGATCGGTCAAGATCAGGTCGGCATGATATTGTTTTTTGTATTCGTCCTGAAATATTTCGATTAGTTTGTGGTCAAAGTCGATGCCGCCGAGCGCGTGGTCGCCTTGACTGCACAGAATTTTCATATTTCTGCCGTTGATGTCGAGAATGCTGACATCGAAAGTGCCGCCGCCTAAGTCATAAACCAGAACGCGACCGTTGACATCGTGGCTGGTGGCATAAAACAGCGCCGCTGCGACAGGTTCGTTGACGATACCGATAACATTGAGGCCTGCCAGTGTTCCGGCGTCCATGGTGGCTTTGCGGCGGGTTTCATCGAAATGCGCAGGGACGGAAATAACAACATCGGTAATGGCGCCATGTTCGATTTCGGCGTCCTGCTTGAGTTTTTTCAGAATCAGGCTGGAAATTTCCTGCGGCGTCCAGGTGTGCTGGCCGACGATTTTTTTCCAGTCGGCGCCCATGTGCCGCTTGACGAAGCGTACTGCGCGATCCGGATTGAGCTGGCGGCTGTTGATTGCTTCGACCCCGACGCGCACGGCATTTTCCTCATCGTCAAAATAGACGGCTGAAGGGGTGATTCGTTCGCCCTCGCTATTGGGAACAATTTCTGGACGGCCGATGGGGTTGAGCATCGCCAGAGCCGAGAATGTGGTTCCCAGGTCGATTCCAATAAATTTAGTCATGCGTATCGCTCCAATTTCAGGTCCGCTATTCAAAGAGCTTAACCTGTGCACATCGTACAATTTTTACTTCTTCGTCGCTGATTAAATATTGAT
>CAZVXR010000387.1:0-3148 GCA_964630865.1 uncultured Pirellulales bacterium
TCTAAGACATCCATCATTGGCAGATACATTGAAATCACCGCCGAGAATAACTGGTTTCTCTTTGTAAATATAATCTATTTGCTCAAGAACACTGGCAAGCTGTTTGCGCCTTAATTCGCGGTCTTCTCGATGTTTTTTCCAGCAATCCAAGGATAAAAGATTTCCCTCTGCGACAGGTGGACGAAGACGAATACTGGCAACCTGAATTTGCTGGCCGGATTGAAGTCGAATACAAGCCTGTGTCATAAATATATTAATTGGCCTTGGCAGAGATATTTGCTCAAGTTCACCTCGTGCGATAATTACCGTGTCTGGCCCGTATGCGATAGCTGCTTTATTGTTAAACAGGTCATGGGCAAATACCTTTATTTTTTCTTCTGTTGGCGATTCTTGCAGCAATACAACATCAGGATTGCAATCAATTACCTCGCGGGCAGCCTGTATGTTACCTCCTGCACAGTTTAGTGATACGATGACCAATCTTTTTTCTTTGGGGACGTTCTGCCAATCACCCATTGAATAGAGATACCCTCTTAGCAGGCTTTTAGGTTCTTCAGCAAAGACAGCGACAAAAATAATCCAACACAGGACTATACAAATCATAGAACGTTTATTGTATAGTGCAGTGAAAAATGATGTCCCTAACCCCGCAAATCCCCAAGCCCAGGGAGGAAAAAAGGTCAATGCAGCAAGATAATCCGGTCTAGACAGATAAGAAAAAATTATTATGGCCAGCAGAGTAAGTGAGACAAAAGTGGAAATCTTGCCTGTCCAAAAAACAACTTTATCAGATCGTCGATTAAAACTACTTTTCTTGTTTTGGACCATTAAACTCACTGGTTCGCTTTCACAAATTTGTCGAAGATAGCTTGGGGTGAATTCTTAAAAAAGTCCTTTAGGTTCATCTTTTAAAATATCCTGCATCACCACTTCCAGCGGCGGCAATTCAACTTGAATGATATTCCAGACAATCTTGTAATCCACCTGAAAATAGTGATGAATCAATCGATCCCGCGTGCCTGCAATCCGTCTCCATTCGATTTGAGGATATTGCTCTTTAACAGAAGCTGGAATATTTTTTACCGCCTCCCCGATAATTTCAAGGCTGCGAACAAATGCCCTTCGCCGCATTTCATCACGAAGCAGCTGATCCAAGGTTATGCCTGTGGCTTCCTCACGCAAAAACTTGATCTCATCCCAAATATGGCGGGCATATTCTTTATATCGTTTCATAGACCGCCTCTTTTTCGATATAGGGCAGGATATATCCGCTGATGCCCTCCGGCGTGAGCAGGTCAATCTTATGATTCAGCAGCGATTCTACATAGTCATACAATTGGAAATAATTGGCGTAGGTGTGATGTTCTTCATCAAAAATAACCATCAGGTCAATATCAGAATCCTCACGCTGCTCGCCGCGGACATACGAGCCGAAAAAACCTATCTTCTGCACGCCGAACTGCTTGATCGACTGGCGATTGTCCAGAATTTTTTTTCGAATGTCTTCAAATGTCAGCACGAAAATCCCTTTTTGATTGAACCGCCTTTATTATACCCTTAATACCGGATGTTGCAACTCATAATTTATCCATCAATGATTTGCAAAACCTCTCATTTTAACCTTTTGACTTTTCCTGCCATTGCTTCAACCAATCCTTCGGCGGTGTGAGTATCGGCCTCAAGATGCACGGTCAAATTCAGCGAGACAAGTTTCTTTGTCGTTTCCGGGCCGATGGAAGCCAGCTTGACGGGGGACTGCTTAACCATATCTATCGGGATATTCTGGAAAAATCCATCGACCGTGGATGAACTGGTAAAGGTAATCCAATCGACCTTGCCGGCGGCAATCTGTTCGGATAAATCTTTTCTGCTTGCTTCCGGCTGCGTTATTGCTGCCGTCGTATAAATGCGCATATCCTCAACCGCCGCACCCTTGCGCCGCAGATCGTCGTACAGCTCATCGGTCGCGATGGCCGACCGCAGAAGCAGGATATTGTTTCGCCGCAGGTCGCAGCGAACAGACAATTCTTCGGCCAGCGATTTGGCTGTAAACTCCGTCGGCACAAAATCCGCACGAATCCCATACCGCAGCAGAGCCTCGGCAGTCGGCTGACCGATGCAGGCAATTTTGGCGCGGCCGAATGCCCGGCTGTCTTTGCCTATTTTGCCCATCGCCTCAAATGCAAAATCCACGCCGTGGGAACTGGTAAAAATCACCCATTCGTAATCGGACATTTCGCGAAACGCCCGCTTTAATTCAGGGCTATCCATCTGCATCTGGAGCAAAATGCAGGGAAAATCGATAACATTTGCCGCCTGCTTCTGGAGCAAACTTCCGAGCCGCTCATTGCCCGCCTTGTCACGCGTGATCACGACCGTCTTGCCGAATAGCGGCTTGGTCATAAACCAAGTATCCGGCGAGGCGTTTTTGGCAGCTTTGCCGATGATGACAATCGCCGGAGCGGCAAGTTCCTGCTTTTTGCAGATGGCATCAATTTGGTTCAGCGTGCCTTGCGCTAATTTCTGATAGGGCAAGGTCGCGTTTTGGATCACCGCGGCGGGCGTATTGGCAGGTTTGCCTGCGGCAATGAGTTTGTCGGCGATCTGGGACAAATTGCCCATCGCCATATACAGGACAATTGAGCCGTCAAACTTCGCTAAATAATCCCAGTCAATCGCATCCAAATCTTTATCCGCCGCCGGATAGCCGGTTACGAACACCACCTGTGAACTGGTCGTGCGGTCGGTTAGAAAGACGCCGCTGTATTCAGCCGCCGCGATACCCGCGGTAATACCCGGCACGATTTCAAAAGCAATCCCGGCCTTTTGCAGTGCCGCCGCTTCTTCCCCGCCGCGGGCAAACAGCATCGGGTCGCCCCCTTTAAGCCGGACGACCGTTTTGCCTTCGCGGGCTTTTTCAATCAGAAGCTCGCTAATCTGTTCCTGTTTGATACTTTCGCAGCCGCCGCGTTTGGCAACCGAGATCGTCTCGGCATTGGCGGGAGCATACTTAAGCAGCGCGGCATTCGCCAGCCCGTCATAAATCACACAATCCGCCTCGGACAGGCAGCGGACGGCTTTAAGTGTAATTAATTCAGGATCGCCCGGACCAGCTCCAACGAGATAGACAGTCGGTGTTTTCATTTTA
>CAZVXR010000388.1:0-3683 GCA_964630865.1 uncultured Pirellulales bacterium
GCAATCGCAGAACCGGCAAGGATTCCCAGCAGCCACCGCAGACTTTTTTCAAACCCCGGACTGTCTTGGATAATTGCTATCCCGGCAAAGACGCCCACAACCAGACCGACCAGAATTCCGACGCCTCCCAGATAAGCGACAGGCTGCTTGTGCGTTTTTACCGTCAAGTCCGGTTTATCAACAATTCCCAGCCTTAAGGCTATTTTTTTGCATATCCACGTTGCGCCCAGCGCGAAAAGCCACGAACTAAGCAATACAGGCCAGAACTGCACTACCCAACTTAAATCGCGTTTGCCGCCAAAAAAATTACCAAAAAAATCGTCAAGCATCACGGATTCCTTACTTATCCCTATATCGAATTTCAATAAAGTTGTACTGATTGTACTCTATAATTTGCAATAGTGTCTATCATATTTTTCCTAAGAACCGCGGTACGTTATACCCTAATAGATGGAATCAAACAGTTCAATATGTGTTAAAAAATATGCCGAAGTTATATAAAAATGCCATTTTGCTGGATTTGGGACTCTTTTTTGATAAACGTAAGTCATTTAATTATATCAAGTTAAGCGTCTTTTGTAGGCCCAAAAACAACTGCTCGTGAAAATTAGACATTCTTTTCGGCAAAGGAAAAAAAACATTGGAATCTTTTGATTTGCGGTTATAATGCATAACCGCGCAGCAGAAGAGCAATTCATAGCGAGGTCAAAACCAAAAATGCGAAAAATTCTCCTAGTCGATGATCACGAAATCATGCGAGAGGGTATTTGTGCTCTGCTCAAGCGGCATTCCGATTTGGATGTTGTTGGGCAGGCTTCCGATGGCCGTGTGGCTCTGGAGATGGCACGGCAGCTTCACCCTGATGTGGTTATTATGGACATCGAAATGCCCAATCTCAATGGAATCGAAGCGACACGCCACCTGGTTGCCGAAAACTCCAACGTCAAGGTGATGGCGCTGTCGGCTCATTCCGACGGGGTGTTTGTTGCCAAGATGATTCGGGCGGGGGCTACAGGTTATATGCTCAAGGAGTCGACGTTTTCCGAATTAATGGACGGCCTGAACGCGATGCTTGGGGGCAAAACCTACCTCTGTTCTAAAATTTCCAAAGTTGTCTTTTCGGATTATGTCAATCTTCTGACCAACCCCAACGCGGACGTTTCGGATGAATTGACTGCCCGTGAACGTGAAGTGCTGCAATTGGTCGCCGAGGGGCATACGACCAAGGAAATTGCTCAGATGTTGGGGATTAGCCCAAAAACCATCGATTCACACCGCGAGCATCTTATGGAAAAACTCGGCATCCGAAACGTTGCAGGCTTGACCAAATACGCCATCCGAGAAAAAATTACCGCTTCATAATACTTTTTCGGTTTGTGTGGAAATACACGGGTGCATTTATTCAGGATGTTCACTGAAAGAGGATCGACAGGGTGTACCTTGCATCGTATTACACCAAATCGCAGGCATCCGAAGGCATCCAGTGTGCGTCTTTGCCATCCCACTTGACATTGCACCCAATCGGATTCGTCATCGGTTTTGTAATCGGCTTGCCTGCAACCAACTCGCTTAGCGCATCATCGAGGTCATTGACCGTCATTTTGCTGGTGTCGCGCGGGCTGTCCACGCCGCGGCCGGTATAAACGAGCTTCCGCTGTGAATCAAACACAAAAAAATGCGGTGTCCGCAGCGCCCCATAAGCCCTTGCCACATCCTGCGTACGGTCATACAGATATAACCACGGGAATTTGTGTTCCCGCATCCGTGTGACCATATTGTCAAATGAATCTTCCGGGTAAGTGTTCGGGCTATTGGAGTTGATGCCCACGAACTGCATGCCTTTTGGGATGAATTTCTCAGCGGTTTTTCGCGTCACTTCGTCCGAGCCGATCACATACGGACAATGGTTGCAGGTAAAGAAGATAACCAGTGTCTTTGCCTTATCGAAATCACGCAGTGTATAGGTCTTGCCGTCGGTGGCCGGGAGTTTGAAGTCCGGCGGCGTTTGTCCAAGCTGAAGTGTAAATGCCATAAAATTGCTCCTTTCCGATAAATAATGGTATGAATATATACCGTTTAACCGGACAATTGGTTCGCTTGCCGGGCAAAATAGATATTTTTAGTCGAAAATCTCAGGCGTATTCAGCGCCGTTTTCAAATCCACATAGCGATAGGGCAGCGAATACGTCTCGCAAAGCGATTTCATTTGGCTTATGCTTTCTTCACTAAGCTGGCTCTGCAGCTCGGCCTCGCCGGTGCAATTGAAAATACGGCACCCCGCAAACCGCCAGGGATAGACCGAGCATTTGCCGTCTTTGCGATAGGGGCAAACGCCCGTAGTCATCGGCATGAGAGCAACGTTGTTTTCGGCCAGCTTAGTTTTGAAATACAACCATTCCGGCGTGGTCAGATAAAGCCGATGGCCGAATGATTCAAAATCGCAACACTTGCCGCACGCTTTGCAGGCAGCCCCGCCGGACAGCTTTTCCTGCAAGAGGCGATAAAGCTGTTCTATCTCATCAATCCCGTTTTGTGTTATATGCATACATTATCCATCATCCGCGGGAAAGCGATGCACTGGCGGATGTGACGTTCATTGGCAATCCAGGCGACCGTGCGTTCAACCCCGAGGCCGAAACCGCCATGCGGGACGGAGCCGTATTTGCGCAGGTCAAGATACCAGCTATAATCATCCGGGTTATAGCCTTCTTCATGAACCCGTTTCAACAAATAATCATAATCATCTTCACGGACTGAGCCGCCGATGACCTCGCCGAAGCCCTGCGATGCCAGCAGGTCGAAATTTTCCACTACCTTGGGATTGCTCCGGTCGGTTTTCATATAGAACGCTTTCGCATCGCGCGGGTAGTGCGTTACAAAAACCGGCTTATCGTGCATCAGCGAGATAATGGTTTCATCCGAGCCGCCCAAGTCCTTGCCCCATTTGAATTCGGCGGCAAGTTGGGCGTGTTTGGGGTTATTGTCAATCTTGGTTTCCAGTTCCGTAAGTTCCGTTCGCAGGTCGATGAGTAATTTGGCGTTCTTATCCTTTTGCCATTGTTTAAGGCTGCCGGCTTTGTCCGCGGTTTCAATGTCGGCAATCTGCTTTTCGATAGTTGCTTTTTGGGTCTTGAATTGTTCTAACTGGTCGGCCATAAATCTCACGGTCCGCTCGCTGGTCAAAATCTCTGCCGCGGCCGAATAGGTCAGCCGGTAAAACGGCGGCTCGATCTTTTCCAGCATCGCGATATCGGCGCCGAGCGTTTCCAGTTCGGGGCGGTTATCTTTGAGCACTCGTTTAACAACGCTGGTAACGAAGTTTTCAGCCAGTTCCAGCAGACCCGGCAGGTCAATATAGGCCACTTCGGGTTCAACCATCCAAAATTCAGTCAAATGGCGCCTGGTTTTGCTTTTTTCCGCGCGGAATGTCGGGCCGAAGCAATAGACCTTGCCGTAGCTTAGGGCTGCGCATTCCAGATAAAGCTGACCCGTTTGCGACAGGAACATCGGCTTACCGAAATAATCGACCGAAAACAGCGTTTGTTCGCCCTCGCCCGCGGCGGCGGTAAAAATCGGGGTATCCACCAGCGTAAAGCCGTTGTCATTGAAGAACCGCCGGATTGCGTCGATGACGGTATGGCGGATGCGGCCAATACACCACGGCCGCTGGCTGCGGAGGTGCA
>CAZVXR010000389.1:0-2267 GCA_964630865.1 uncultured Pirellulales bacterium
AAAGCCATTATCGACGAAAAAATAGGGGTCTTAACCCCCTCAGATGGCACTTTTTGTTAATTTGGGTAAAGACCGATATTGCTTTGGCAGACATAGGTAAAAAGATTGCTTAACTAAAAAATAAAATTTATTTATTTTTAAAATTATTTTGAGATTCTTTTTTACACGAATTGGCGCCAAAAAAAACAGCCGTCCTATAATTCTGGGACGGCTGTTTTGGTCTTATAACTTAATGCAGCTTATCGGAGCAGGTTGAGCGCCATCTGGGGCATCGTGTTGGCCTGCGATAACATGGACACACCCGCTTGCGCTAAGACCTGATTGCGGGTCAGGGCAGCCATTTCACTGGCAACATCAACGTCCGAGATACGCGATTCAGACGCCATCATATTTTCAGCCTGAATCCCCAACACTTCGTTGGTGCTTTCCAGACGGTTCATCATATAACCAAGGCTGGCACGAGCGCTGTCTTTACGCTCGATAGCTGTACCGACCAGCGTCAGTGCCGCTATCGCATTTGCGCCATTCGCACCGGCAATGTTAATCGAAGCGCTGTCAAACAACGCTGCGGATTGAACGTCGACCGAAGCAACGTCAATGCTTGAATTTTCGCCAAAATGAATGGTATTGACGCCGCTGGCGCTGTTGAGCATATTAATGCTGTTAAACTGCGTCGTTTCTGAAATCCGGTCGATTTCCGCAATCATCTGCTGGAATTCGTTATTCATAATGTTACGCTGTTGTTCAGAATAAGAACCCGTAGCAGCCTGTTCGGCCAGTTCTTTCATACGAATCAGGGCGTTGTCGATAGTCGCCATCGCACCTTCCATGGTCTGAAGCATACTAATCGCGTCCTGAGCATTGCGGGTGCCCTGCTTGATTACAGCAACGTCGGCACGCATCAATTCGCGTACCGCCAGTCCCGCCGCGTCGTCCTTGGCGCCGTTGATCCGAAGGCCGGAAGATAGCCGCTCAATCGACTTGGACAATTTGTCATAACTTCGACCCAAATGCCGTGCCGCATTTTCCGCCATAATGTTGTTTTTAATTGCCAGCATATCCGTATTCCTTTACTTTGAATGATATTCGCTTTTTTACATTCCCATCCATGCCAACCACACTTGCAAAACGATCCACGCTCCATTATCGAAAAATATTATCGCCCCTTAAGCATCAAACGTCTCTTTTTTTTTGTTTTATCACAAGGACCGATATTGTATTTGTCTGCTGTGATAAAAAGTGGATTTTTCGATATAATATTTTTTTTGAAAAAATTATATCTTGGAAAATTTGGTCTTATAACGTCACTATTACACGGGAAATTAATCCTGATTACATCTTTTTTGGGACCTATTAATAGATGCGATTTTATGGGATGTGCAGAAAAAACACGGTCGCACAGGACTTTTAATCACGGCATTACACCGTAATTTTTTTCCAGGCGCCGGCCATATCTTCCAGAATATAAATGATCTTATCCAGAAGTTCCGTATTATTGCGTGTGCAAACTTCGTTCAGATGCGTCCATATAAAGGTATAAAGCGATCTGAGATTATTTGAAATGTCCTTGCCGACATCCATATTCAACGAGGCATTCAGTTCAAAAACAACATCCTGCGCCCGACCTATAAAATAGGCCTTTTGAGCATGATCGTGACGCTGCATCGCCTGTTGGGCCTGCTTGAGAAACCGAACGGCGCCTTCATACAACAGAACAACAACCTGAGCCGGAGCCTGTGTGGTAATTGCGTTTTGCCGATATGTTTCCAACGGATTCATTTGGTAATCCTCTTTTGTGTTCCACCACAGCAGAATTAATGTAAAACATCTTCAAAACGAGGACGACCGGGTCTTTTGGGAACCCGGCCGCCATCTATCATGGTAAGAAGATTCCCATGTTACTTAAGCAGATTCAAGGCCATCTGCGGCATGGTGTTGGCCTGAGCCAGCATCGAGATACCCGCCTGTGCGAGCACCTGGTTGCGAGTTAGAGAAGCCATTTCCGTCGCCACGTCCACATCCGAAATACGCGATTCGGCAGCCATCAGATTTTCGGCCTGGATATTTAACACCTCATTGGTACTCTCGAGGCGGTTCATCATATAACCAAAGCTTGCTCGGGCGCTGTCTTTCCGTTCTATCGCTGTGGTAATTTGAGATAATGCCGCCTGGGCATTGGCGCCGCTGGCACCGGAAATGCTGATCGTTGCGCTATCCATCAGCGCCGTAGAACGAACATCAACTGAAGCAATATTGATAAAGGACCC
>CAZVXR010000390.1:0-6009 GCA_964630865.1 uncultured Pirellulales bacterium
TGCAATCTGAGAGGAGCAAAAGCGATCATTAGTTTTATTGCGGCTTTGCTGATCGCCGAGGTGGCCTCCAAGTTTGCCTTGTGGCCGCTGTTTAAAATATTTTCGAAATAGGAGAAGCTATGACGACTTCATACAAACACACACAGAAAGGCAATCCGTGGTTTTATTGGGGGACACCATTGCTGGGTTTGGTTCTTACGTTGGCAGTAGTTTTTATTGCCGTTAAAGCTGCCGCCGAAAAAGCAAACGCCAATTATGTTGATACCTTATTGCAAGATAAGGTAGTGTTGATTACTGTACCAGTGTTGATCTGGGCAGGGCTATTTATGAGCCAATTGAAGGTGTGGATTGATGGGGAGTTTGTACGCGTTCGATTCGGCTGCGGAACATGGCGTAAAAAGTTCGCATTAGACAAGATTCAGTCCGCCGCACCGGTTCGCAACGACTGGTCTATGGGTTGGGGGATTCACTGGGTCGGCAACGGCTGGCTGTATAATATTGCCGGGCTGGAGGCGGTGGAAATAACCTTCAAAAACGGCAAAAAAGCCCGCATTGGCACAGATGAGCCAGGGAAACTGGCGGCGGCGATTGAATCTGCCCTAAAAAAATAAAGTACAAAAGGAACAAATTTTTAAGATGCGTCCTATAACACGTACTCTATCAATGCAATAATCACACATTTTACCTATAACCACAAAAAAATTAATGTTTCATTAATATTTTCTTTACATTTAATCCATATTTCGGTATAATCTGACTAATCAATGGGGGTTACGAATATGATTAGCAAGACAATACAATTAGTTGCGGTTTTGCACGATGGCCGGGGGCCGCCGGATAAATAAAAAAGACGTTTTTTTACGTTAGGTCAGTAAAAAAAGACACCCACAAGCTTCGCTTGAAGATGCCGCCCGATACAAAAACAATTATTTAGACTCTTTTTATCCACATTAACTGCCTTTCTTTATTTTTACCTCTTTTTTACAAAATCTGCACTATCCTGACTTTTCCCCGCTTTTTGACTTGAAAAATACCTTCATTTTCCGTACAATCCTCCGTTCCCACTGGGACTGTCTGCGCGCAGAGCGGTTCAACGGGTACAAAAATAACGAGAAGTGAAGACGATGTTTGACGCATTAACACAAAAATTTGGCACGGTTTTTCGGTCGCTGGCCGGACGTGGACGCATCACCGAGTCCAATGTCTCGGATGCAATGCGCGAGGTGCGCAAGGCGCTGCTGGAAGCGGATGTCAACTACCATATCGTCAAACAGTTCTGCAAAGATGTGCAGGAAGCGGCGCTCGGCGCCGAAGTGATCAAGAGTTTGCGGCCCGATCAGGTAATGATCAAAATCGTCTTTGACGAATTAGTCAAGCTGATGGGGCCGGTTGATACGCGGATTTATTATGTGACGCCGGGTCCGACGGTGATTTTGATGGCCGGCCTTCAGGGCTGCGGCAAAACCACCACCACCGGCAAGCTGGCGAAATATCTGCTGAGTAAAAATAAAAAACCGATGCTGGTTGCAGTGGACTTGCAGCGTCCAGCGGCCATTGACCAGCTTTGTACGCTCGGCGAGCAGGTCGGCGTGGATGTCTATTGCGAACGCGACACCAAAGATGCGGTGCGTGTGGCAAAAAACGGTATTCAGGCGGCCAAGACCAAAGGCTGTGATGTGGTGATTTTGGACACCGCAGGCCGTTTGCATATTGACCCGGAAATGATGGGTCAGATTAAAGATGTTGCGGCGGCGGTTAATCCGCACCAGATTTACTTAGTCTGCGATGCAATGACCGGCCAGGACGCGGTCAACTCCGCCAAAGCCTTTAATGAAGCCCTTGAACTGGATGGCGTAATTCTAACCAAGCTCGACGGCGACGCTCGCGGCGGCGCTGCCCTATCCGTCAAAGCCGTAACCGGCAAGCCAATTAAGTTTATCGGCGTCGGCGAAAAGATGGAAAAGCTCGACGAATTCCATCCCGACCGGATGGCCAGCCGGATACTCGGTATGGGCGACGTTGTTTCGCTCGTCGAAAAAGCTCAAGAGCAGTTTGACGCCGAAGATGCGCAGAAGATGCAAACCAAGATGGCCAAAGGCACATTTGGGTTTGATGATTTCCTCAAGCAGATGCAGTCAGTTCGCAAAATGGGCGGGTTGGGAAGCCTGATGAAGATGATGCCCGGCATGGGCGGGCTGGGGCAAATGGATATCGATGACGGCGAGATTAACAAAATTGAAGGCATTGTCCACTCGATGACCATCGAAGAGCGCCGCAATCCGGATATTATTAACTCCTCCCGCAGACGGCGTATCGCTCGCGGGTGCGGCAGAGATGTGCAGGAAGTGGCCGGCTTAGTTAAGACCTTTGAACGCAGCCGCGATATGATGAAAGCCATCTCCGGCGGCGGCATCGGAGCCCTGAAAAGCCTGATGAGCGGCAAAGTGGATATTTTCAGCGCCATGTCCGGCAAAGCGAAGTTTGAACGCTCGGGACCGCGACATCGTTCACCGCGAAAACGACGGTAAGAAAGTAAAAAGAGAAACCACAGATTTCGCAGATGACACAGATTTTATTTTTTGCCACAGAGAAACACAGAGGCAAAAAAGTGAATAGGTTGAAATGTCGCTGACAATAGACGAGTATTTGCAGAACATCGGACGGTTTGTCGATGAGCCGTTCGGCAAGCAATTGCGAAAGCAGTTTGCGGATCGGCGAGGCAGCAGCGAATTGGCTGTTTTACAGTCGCCCAGCGGCGATGAGTATCGGCAGCTTGTACGGCTGGTTGGAATTATGACCCCGCAGGAAAAAGCGGACGCAGGCCGGCTGACCGATGAACAGGTGCGAAAACTGGCGGCGGATGCAAAAATGGATCCGGCGCTGGCGGCAATTTTTTTCAACGGTTTTGCGTTGGAAAGCCGGAAAGAAAAATAAAATAGTTCAACCCATAGGGTTGTCCTTGATTTTTATTTTTGATCTTTGATATTTGATTTTTGTTGTAACATGCGTGTGCTGAACATAGGGTTTGGCGCAACGATTAATCATAACAGTAAGAAAGGAAAAACAAATGGCAGTAAAACTCAGAATGTCCCGTATGGGTCGCCGTCACCGGCCATTCTTCCGCATCAACGCGGTCGAAAGCCGGACGCCTCGCGACGGACGTATTCTCGAAAAGCTGGGCCACTATGACCCCATCGAGAAAGACAGTTCCAAGCAAATCGTTCTTGATATGGAGCGTGTCAAGTTTTGGCTGGAACAAGGCGCCGTTCCTTCGGAAACGATTGCGGAGATGATCATCAAGAAAGGTCTCCCATGCAAGTGGTATGAGGAGCTTCAGGCTCGCCGGAAAAAGGCCTGCCAGATTCTTCGCAAGGCCAAGCAGCCCTTTACCAAGGCTGAAAAAGTCGCCGCCGGACATTTCCCGGTCAAGAAAGAAGGCGAATAAGGTTAGCTGATGCGTATTGATATTTTGACGCTGTTTCCGGAAATGTTTGAGTCACCGCTGAGCCACTCAATCCTGAAACGGGCGCAGCAGCAGAATATCGTTCAGATTGCTCTTTCAAATATCAGAGATTTTGCACCCGATCGCTACCACAAAGTGGACGACGCTCCCTACGGCGGCGGCGCTGGAATGGTGATGATGTGTCAGCCGGTTTTTGACTGTCTGGAACAGATTCGCCCCCAGTATCCCGAACCGGGGAAGGTAATTCTGATGTGTCCGCAGGGAATGCCGCTGACGCAGGATAAGGCGACCGAACTGGCCAAAGAAAATCGGCTGATTTTAATCGCCGGACGCTACGAAGGTTTCGACGAGCGGATTCGCACCGGGCTAAATGCCGAAGCGATTTCCATCGGCGATTATGTCCTAAGCGGCGGAGAACTGGCCGCGATGGTCGTTATCGACGCGGTGGTCCGATTGCTGGATGGCGCGCTGGGCGATGACATGTCCGCCCACGACGAATCCTTTACCCATGGCTTGCTGGAATATCCGCACTATACGCGGCCGGAAGAGTACCGCCAGATGAAAGTCCCGCCGATCCTTCTGAGCGGCAACCATGCCAAGATCGCCGAATGGCGGAACCGGCAGCGCATCGAACGTACGCAGCGGCAGCGACCGGATTTGTGGGCAAAATTTCTCGAACGAAAGAACGAACAACAAGATAACAAGAACAATAACGAATAAGTTACAGGAGAATATCCGTGAAAGAAAAACTGATGCTGGCTGTGGAATCCAAATGCCTCAAGCCGCAAAAACATTATTTTGAAATCGGCGACACCGTCGAAGTCCATTGTAAGATTCAGGAAGGCGACAAGTCCCGTATCCAGATCTTCGGCGGCACCGTGATTGCCCGCAAAGGCCAGGGGATGAATGAGATGTTCATCGTCCGCCGTATGGTCGGCGAACAGGGCGTCGAGCGTATCTTCCCGATGCACTCGCCCAATATCGAAAAAGTCGTCTGCGTCCGCAGCGGCAAGACCCGTCGCGCCAAGCTGTACTATCTGCGCGAGCGCACAGGCAAGGGCGTCAAGCTCGGGCAACGGCACAGCAAGCATACCACCGTACAATAACGGAGGTTTGCCGTGTGGCTGTGGCCGTGGCTATGGGGTCGAGCAAGTTTACTGCGAAACCGCGCAAAGCTGGGACAATGGGGCGAAACCCAGGCCCGGCGGTTTTTGCGGGACAAAGGCTTTAAACCCATCGCCCGTAACTGGCGGCATGGCAAAGGCGAGCTGGATTTGGTCATGGCGGACGATCGCGCAATTGTGATTGTCGAAGTCAAGACCCGGCGGGATGAGGAGTATTATCCTGCCATCGCCGCAGTTAACGCCAACAAAAGAAAAGTTCTCTATCGAACCGCAAAGCGCTTTCTGGGAAAATACAACCTCTCAGACAGGCCTTTGCGGTTCGACGTTGTTACGGTCATCCTTGGGGCATCCAGCAAGCCGGAAATTAAACATTACCGGAATGCGTTTGTTCCGTAGTAAAATCAAATATCAAAATGCAAAAAGTGAAATGACAGATTAAAATTCAAAAATAAACGCTCTATCCGCCATCGACGAATTCCTTAATTTTGATCTTTAATTTTTAATTTTTGATTTTCTTATGAATCTAATCGATACTCACGCACATTTAACCTACCCGGAACTGGAAACCCAGATCGACGCGGTCTTGGATCGCAGCCGGGCGGCGGGCGTCACCGGCTGGATTACCATCGGCACCGACCGTGAACATATTCAGCGAGCGATTCAGTTGGCGAGCCGGTACGATGGAATGAATGCCGGCGTCGGTTTTCACCCGCATCATGCCAGCGAGGTAACCAATGACGACCTGGCCTTTCTCGACCATGCAGCCCAGGCCGACAACGTCTGCGCCGTCGGCGAAACCGGCCTGGATTATCATTACACCAATGCCGTCCCCGAAACTCAAAAGCGAATCTTTCGCGCCCATCTGGACGTCGCGGCCAGATACCGCAAATCCGTCATCATCCACACACGTGATGCTTTCGCCGACTCGATGGCCATTCTCGCTGAGTACGCGAACAAATTGGAAAATATAGTCATCCACTGCTACGGCGGCAACCTCGAACAGACAAAATTTGTGTTGGATCGCGGCTATTACATTTCCTTTACCGGCACGGTAACATTCAAAAAAAGTGATGCCTTAAGGGAAGTTGCCAAAACAATTCCTTTGGACAGACTGATGATCGAATCCGATTGCCCCTATATCTCGCCCGAACCGGTGCGGCGAATCCAGCCCAACGAACCGTCGCTAATTGTCCATACAGCAAAACTGCTGGCGGGACTGCACACTATGGAATTAGAAACCTTTGCGGAAAAAATTACCGCAACGAGCAAACAATTTTTTGGACTTGTCTAAAAACTAAGAACCAAGAACTTTTTATGAGCATTTTTGAAGCCTTAATGTTAATCTGTTTTGGAGCCGCCTGGCCGGTGAGTATCTATAAATCCTACACCAGCCGCACCTGCAGCGGCAAAAGCGTCATCTTT
>CAZVXR010000391.1:0-1990 GCA_964630865.1 uncultured Pirellulales bacterium
CCATTCGCCATCTTTACCGTCGCCCAGATAGAACAGGCCATTGTTCCAGCCTTCGAAATTAACATCTTTGACCCACAGCTCAATGGTCTTGGCGCTGAAAGCGGAATCCCTGATGATGTAGCTGGGAAGGGCGATACTGCAATTTTGAACCTGACCATATGTCGATCCCACGGGGTTATTGGTGAGTGTCGCATGGGTGGCGGTTAAGACGCCCTTGGACAGATCGGGTCCTACAAATACGGCAGGGCCTTTATTGGCACCGATCGCGGCGGGATCCTCATCCATAGTGCCATCAAACGTCCAGCGATGTTCGAGATCAGTAATGCCCAGAGTACTCTGCAAGCTTGCGGCAAAACCCGCACAAGATACCACAACGATCACGGAAAATAACAGTATATTTCTCATCTGTTGACCCCAAATAAAGGTTTCATTCGGCTGATTAAAGGGCCACAAACTCACACGGCCCAACAGCCGCAGTTCGTCATCACGGGAAGCTTTCCCATGCGATATTTCATTTTTAAGGACTGATCCTATTGACTATATCGGATAAAATGGATAATTGTTCCAACTATTTCAGAAAAAATGCGTATTGGCTTGTTTTTAGTTAGACTTTATCAAGCAATCCGCCCTGCAAAAAAGGCCTGCACCGCACGAAGCGGAGCAGGCCTTCTCACTAATTTCTATGGATCTTTTGTTTCATAAAAACACAGACTTATTTCTTGCGGCGAAGCAGCGCCAGGCTGCCAAGTCCCAGAATACCCAGCGTGGCCGGTTCCGGAACTACAACGACGCTGTACATGTTGCCCGTACCCTGGTTGCCAAGGCTAAACGTCATAGCCTGCGGTATCACTTTCTTGTAGATGGCATAGAACTGGTTGGCCTCTTTGCCATCGTAGGGGCTGCCGTCATCCATGGCGACCCAATCGCCATAACCAAGCTTGGAAATACCGGTATTGACGCGGTCCCAAGTTCCCAGCCAACTGCACCAACCAGCGATTTCCGGATCATCGTACTCGGAACCCGGGTTTTTGGTGCCGTTGACACGGTTATCCATCAGCAGATAGACAGTAGCGGCCTGATTCACGGTGATATTCATTTGATAATCGGCCAAGCCACGGTTGTTATTTTCGACGCGAACTTGTTCGCCGCCGATCAGATAGCTGGGGAACGCGTTCTGGGTCTTGCCTACATAGCTGCCAAGTGTCAATTTCGTTGGTACGGAATCATTATCCTGAACAGCTCCCATGATCACGGTGTTGCGACCCTTGATGGTCTTATCAAGAGTACCAGTCATCAACATTCCCCACTCTGGGGTTCCGTACGGACCCTGGGGAGTAACGCCATCGTTCTTCTTTGTGGCGGTATGGGTTACATCCGTCACAATCGCCGCCTGGCTGGCCACCGAGACCAGCAGTACTAAAGCTAACAATACACTTAACTTTTTCATCTTTCTTCTCCTGCAAAAAAATCTCTTTCGAATTTTCGATCTCAGAGGAACACCCCCCACAGATCACTCTTTGCTCTTTGCTGCACTTCACACAGACAATCAATCTTGATCCTGATGAAACATCAGCCAATCTTCGGCTCATTTTGCAAAGCTCAAAAATGCAACCTCGCAATCCCCATCAACAGATGCTATTATTATTCTACCATTTTTCCGCTTCAGAATCAAGCTTATTTTAAAAACAATCAATACCTTCAAACCACTTACCTAATTTTACCATTTTTCAGCAATGTCATTTTGCGCATTATATTGTTGATAACCCGCATTTATTTTGCCTGCCGCTTCAGAAACACTCCAAAGCGGCAGGCGTGATTCATCGCTTATCAAAGAGCATTAATAGGTGATGGCATTCAGGAACCACTCTTTTGCCAAGAGTGCGAAATCCTTAAGGTCAACCACGCAGTCCGCATTGATATCGCCAGCGACAGTGCAGATTTCCGCTTCGGAGCCATCGGTATAGTTTTGCAAGATTTCTGCCGCGGTCAG
>CAZVXR010000392.1:0-6159 GCA_964630865.1 uncultured Pirellulales bacterium
AAACCCAGCCGGGGTCTTTAATCTCCAGCGGATTGCGTGTTCTGTTTTTGTCCTGCGCCATCGTCAGCGTTGTCTGCCAGTCTTCAATTCCGCTCAGAGCATCTACTTCGCGAACATTCTGCCAGCCAAGTGTATTGGCTACTTTCAAACTTTCAACTGGGCTCAGTCCCCTTAAAAACGCGGTTAAAAATCCTGCGATGGTCGCATCGCCTGCGCCGGTGGCGGAACCAAACTTGTCTGCTTTGTATGAGGCGGCCCACAGTTCTCGATTAGCCCACACATCAATCCGGGATTTATCCAAAATAGAAATATTAGATAACCGATCCGGATTGGCAGTTTTCAGATAATAACCGCGAATGCCGTTTTTAATCGCGATAACCGCCGTACCCATGGCGATCAGTTTATCCGCCAGCCGTGAGCAATCGGTAGCGGTGTAAGCCAGGACAGGGTCTTCGCTTCCAGCCTGCAGTTTGCGTTGATGGAACAAATCTCGGTCGAGCATATACGCAATCTCTTCAATGCTCGGCAGAAAGAAATCGACATACGGCAATGTCTTTTGCAAAATCCCAGTCCAATCGACTTTACCCGAATCACTTTTCGGGTCGGGCAGGGTCATATCCAGACTGGTCGCAACACCAAGTGATTTGGCATGTGAGAATATTTTCACCAGCTCACATCCATCATTTTGGTACATTCTTTTCATCAGACTTGGATAGCCAAAGTGAAACATCGCACAATCCGCTAAGGTTTTTTCGTCGATGTCCTCCGGGCCGAATGTATCGTTGGTACCGGTGTGATGCAGGAAAATGCGATCTACGCCGGGCAGGCTTAGCACGACCGAATAAGAGGAAGATTGTCCGGAAACAGTCTTAAACGACGCTGCAAGCTCAAGACCAACCAGTTTTTTTATCATATCGCCAAAACCATCGTCGCCAACTTTGCCATTGAGCGCAACATCCAGCCCCAGTTTGCTCATCGTAAGACCGGTGTTGCTGACCGCTCCGCCGGTTGCGATCGTGGCCTGGTTGACATTGATCAATTTGCCGGGCCAAAAGATGTGATGAAATCCACCCTGAGCCGTGCTATCAAATCCCGGCGTAATATCCAGACAAATATGCCCGGCAATCATCACTTTCGCTCGTCGCGTTTTCACATATCATCCTTTAAAAAATGCCCGCCTACTTAAAGCAAATCCTTGCTTTTAATTTTCCGTATTTTATAAACTGTTTCTGGATAAACTTAATATAATTGCCGCTGATTTCCCTATCCCGCTTCAACACATCGGCCCTGCGACCAGGCGCAAAGCTCGGCCATCTTTTCTCGCATTGTCACCGAAAGCGGTGGCGAATTTTTCAATGCGGCAACGATTTTTTCGGTCGTTACTTCGGCCTTGTCAGCAAAGCTCTCATGCATCGCCGAGACCACCGCCTGTTCGATCTCCGCACCGCTGTAGCCTTCAGATTCGGCGGCCAACAGGTCAAGATTAAACTTCGCCGCATCACGTTTTCGCTTGGTCAAATGAATGCCAAATATCTCTTTCCGGGCACTTACGCCGGGTAAACCAACGAAGAAAATTTCGTCAAATCGCCCTTTTCGCAGCAGCTCCGGCGGCAGAGCTTCAATGTCGTTTGCCGTAGCGATGACAAACACCGGCTCCCGATGCTCCTGCATCCAGGTCAGCAGCGTCCCAAACATACGCTTGCTTAGTCCCCCGTCAGTACTCTGGCTGGCCGCTGAGGCAAAGCCCTTTTCGATTTCATCAATCCACAAAATCGCAGGCGCCATGGCTTCAATCTCTTTGAGAGCCTGTCGCAGATTTCGTTCCGACTGGCCGACATAGCTATTAAACAAAGTGCTGGGATCCATCCGGTAAAGCGGTTGCTGCCAGGCGGCGGAAATCGCCTTGGCACAAAGACTTTTGCCAGCGCCCTGGACCCCCAGAATCAGCACCCCTCGCGGCGGCGTGATGCCGTACTGCGCTGCATGCTCGGTGAAGGCGTTCTGACGCAAATGCAGCCATCGCTTAAGATTACTCATCCCGCCAATTTCATCCATGTCGAGCGGGGCTTCAACATATTCCAAAAGTCCATCCGACCGGATCATCGTGCGTTTGCCGGCAATTATTTTATTAACATCCCTGTCATTGAGCCTTTTATCAACCGACACGGCATCAAAAATGAGCTGCCGGGCCTGCCTGAGAGAAAGCCCACGAAGATTTCGGATTATAGCGGCCAGCCCATTTTTGGTAATTCCAATCTGTAGTGGAGTTTTGTCGTGAATTTCCCGCAGCGTCGTACGTATCAGAGTATCCAACTCCTTTTCGCCCGGCAAGGTCAGCTCAAACTGCTTAGTATGGGACTTGATCACCGCCGGCAACACATCTTCACTTTCCACGAGTATAAGCGGATTCGAATTATTCTTCAGTGCATGAATCGTATCCCGAAGAATACGCAGAGTTGTTTTGACGCTGAGAAACTGTCCTAAATCCAGGGCAACACAGATTGTTTTATATGGCATTTGAGCGAACGCCTCCAGTCCCTGCTCCGGGGTTTTCTGGTCCTGCTCTCCGAATGTCGGCAGTACGGGAAAAAAACCGTCCCGAATACCGCGCCCGACCGACCATATCTGCATCTTGTAGGAAAGCTTCTCCGCAGCCTGCCGAATAAGGTCAAGAACCTCGTACTCTTCATGGGTTGTCATTGAAATACAACCGTAACCACGGCGCAGCAAATCAATAAACCGACCTATATCATCCACAAAACTGCTCCAACCTGATCTATCTAAAAATCTACTTAATTATGACCTTTAGTGTACACAATTTTTGACTATTGGACAAGTTTTATCCTAAAAAAATGTGAACGTCAATTCCCCTGCCGACGTATTTGATTCTTAAAGGCAAGAAAACTGAAAGGCGATACTGTTATGGCGGTTTGGATTCGGCGATGTTTATTTGCTTGGCTTTGTTTGTACAGTACGAGTACGACCAGTGCGGAGGCAAGAAAAGTGGATGACCCAAAAGCTAATGACAAGAAAACCGAGACCGCAACTTTCGCGGGGGGTTGTTTTTGGGGTGTTGAATACGCCTTTGAACACGTTCCGGGTGTAATTAAAACGCAAGTCGGCTTTATGGGCGGCAAGGTGGACAATCCATCGTATAATCATGTATGTGCGGGCAGCACAAACCATGCCGAGGTTGTACATCTTGAATTTGACCCCAATCAGGTCAGCTACCGCAAATTAGTGGAATACTTTTTCAGAATCCATGATCCGACTACGGTCAATCGGCAAGGGCCTGATGTGGGGACACAATACCGCTCTGCTATTTTTGTCAACAATGATGCGCAGAAACAAATTGCCGAAGAAGTAATCGCGGAATTGAAAAAACAAAAGGCTTTCAAACGCCCTATCGTTACCCAGCTTGTCCCAGCGCAATCATTTTGGAAAGCGGAAGACTATCACCAGAAGTATTTCGACAACCACCCCGAACGGGCAGTCTGCCATCCAATTCCGAAATTTGAGTAGTTACCCTACTGCTCTTCAAACAACTCGGCCTGCGTTATCGCAGAGTCCTGTTTGGGTTGAGGTGTTTTCAGTCCCAAATGTTTACAGGCGGCGGGGGTAATTTCCCGGCCGCGTTTGGTTCGGCGAACGAATCCGATTTGCAGCAAAAATGGCTCGACCACATCTTCCAGCGTATCCCGTTCCTCGCCGAGTGTGGCGGCAATCGCTTCGATTCCCGCCGGGCCGCCGTCATAAGTCTGGATCAGGGCTTTCATAAACGCGCGGTCGAGTTCATCTAAACCGAGATGGTCGATACGCTCCATCTGCAATGAGCTTTCGACAATCGGCTTGGTCAGCTTGCCGGAGCCTTTAACCTGAGCATAATCCCGTACTCGTTTGAGCAGGCGGTTGGCAATACGCGGCGTACCGCGGCTGCGGGCGGCAATCATTTCCAGTGTCCCATCCTGACACGATAGCTCCAATAGTCGCGCCGACCGAACCAAAATCGATGTCAAATCTTCAATCGTATAAAATTCCAGATGATACAGCATCCCAAAGCGGCTGCGAAGCGGTGCGCTAAGCAGTCCCGCCCGTGTGGTCGCTCCAATCAGCGTGAACCGGCGGAGCGGAAAATTAATCGTCTTGGCATGCAAGCCGCTGTCAACGGTAAAGTCAACCTTGAAATCCTCCATGGCCGGATAGATAAATTCCTCTACAGGTGCGCTGAGGCGGTGGATTTCGTCGATAAACAGAATATCGCCTGTATTGACATTGCTGAGCAGTCCCATTACATCGCCCTGCTTGGTCAAAGCGGGTCCCGAAGACACCCGAATCGCCGCCTGCATTTCATTGGCAATGACATTGGCCAGCGTGGTTTTGCCCAGTCCAGGAGGGCCATAGAATAAAATATGCTCCAGCGGTTCGCCGCGCTGACGTGCAGCGGCAATGGCAATCGAAAGCTTTTCGACCACGTTTTGCTGCCCGA
Organism: uncultured Pirellulales bacterium; assembly: GCA_964630865.1. Lineage (GTDB taxonomy): Bacteria > Planctomycetota > Phycisphaerae > Sedimentisphaerales > Anaerohalosphaeraceae > Anaeroglomus. Next base: position 4,487 of record CAZVXR010000392.1, read on the forward strand.
CGATTTCGCCAAGCCGCTTGGGACGCAGCGCAGAATTAAACTGTTCTTCTTTATCTGAGCCGCTGTCGGCACTGATGACACGATCTATAGCCATTGACACATCCTGTTATACTTCAATTCCCTGTTTAACCCGATACGCCAGCGGCACAAGCTGTTCAGCCGTTTTAACTTCTGGATGCCTCCGGCAGGTCAGCTCAATCAGCTCCATTGCCTCGGCACGTTTTTCGCCCCAGGCAATCAAAATCTCCAGCGCCTCGGTCTGATACGTCGCAAAGGCCGCTCTCGGCTTGCCTTGCGTATCAGTCTGCGTTGCATAACCCGTCAGCTTGCCGGCAAGCTCGGCGACGATCATCTGTGCCATTTTTTTGCCGACACCCGGCAGGGTCGCCAGCAGTTTTTCATCGCCGGATTCGATGGCTGCGGCGATTCGCTCAACGGGCATCGCCAGTGATTTAAGCCCTTTCTTGATGCCCATGCCCTTGACGCTGGTATAGATATCAAAGAAATCCCGCTCACCTTTGCTTAGAAAGCCCACCATTCGCGGAACCAGATTGCCGCCGCCGAGAGCGCCTTCGTAATACTCCATCGTACAGAGTGTTATCATCGTGCCGATTTGCCCGCTAAGCCGACTGACCGCATAGCCCGGCAGCATCAGTTCATAACACACCGCCCCAGTCTGCACCCAGCAGACGGCTCCGTCGAGACTGACTAATTTACCTTCAATTTGAACAATCATAACAACTCACATAAAATCAAATATCAAAATGTAAATATCAAAAATACAGATTAAAGATAAAAATGAACTTCAGCTTAGAGCTTTAAAATCTTTTTGGATTTTTATTTGTATTTTTTATCTTTAATTTTTGATTTTTAATATTTTTTCTCATTCGCACAGCACAACGCTATCGCGATCGCATCCGCCACATCCGCCGGTTCGGGCAGCTTTGCCAATCCCAGCACCGACTGGATCGCCCGCTGCATCTGGGGCTTGCCCGCATGACCGTTGCCGGTCAGCGACTTTTTAATCCGCGTAGCCGCAAAACTTCGCACTTCCGCGCCGCTGCGGGACGCCCGCTCTAAAATCACGCCGCGGGCATGCCCCATCAAAATCGCTGTTCGCGGATGCTGATAATGCGAGTACAACTGCTCGACCGCAACCACTTCCGGCTGAAAACCATCCAGTATCGCCTCAATGTCCCGGCTAATCTGCTCAAGCCGCTGCTCGAGACGTTTTTTCGCATCCGTCCGAAATACGCCTGCTTCCAGCAAAGTGACCTGCCCGCCATCGGCCTTAATCACCGCATAGCCGCAGACCTGCAAACCCGGGTCGATACCCAGAATTCGCATTATTTCCGTCTCCACGTCGATACGCCGCCGGGTTTGTCTTCGAGAATAATGCCGAATTCATTGAGTTTGTCGCGTATCGCATCGGAGGCGGAAAAGTCTTTTCGTGCCCGTGCAGCCTTACGCTGCTCAATCATCAAAGCCATTAAATGATCTAATAGTTGGTCATCGCCGCCGGATTTGTCGGTGTAGCTGTCTTTCACGATTCCCAAGACTTCTCCGCCAAGTTTGCGGAATAGCGAATCGACTGCCTGCAGACTGCCGGAGGTTGTTTTGTCGTCGGCCAACAGCTTATTGCTTAGCCGCACTAACTCAAACAGCACCGACAC
>CAZVXR010000393.1:0-12663 GCA_964630865.1 uncultured Pirellulales bacterium
CATTCTATTCGCAGCTATTACGGCAGCACCCAGCTTTTGATTCGCAATCATAAGCCGGTTTGGGTTGTCAATGAAGGCGAATACAGAATGATGAACACTCTTGATCTGACCGCGGACCATTTGTTTTATGAAGTAGCCCAAAATCCATGGGTCGTTCGTAACGCCCTTGACCTTTTTGCTTCACGGTACAGCTATTATGATCATGTCAGATATCCTGATGACGAAAAGGAATATCCCGGCGGCATCAGTTTCACGCATGATATGGGGATATCGAATGTCTTTTCAAGACCGCAGCATTCCTGCTATGAACAGTTCGGCCTCAAGGGCTGCTTTTCTCATATGACTCAGGAGCAGCTTGCCAACTGGCTGTGCTGTGCCTCGGTTTATTACCAGCAGACGAAGGATGGAAAATGGCTTAAGAAAAACAGTTCGATGCTTGCGGATTGTCTTGAGAGCATGCTCAATCGCGATGATCCTATGCCTGAAAAACGCGATGGCCTCATGTCCACTGACAGCAGTCGTACGATGGGCGGCTCAGAAATAACGACGTATGACAGCCTTGATGTTTCGCTGGGGCAGGCCAGAAACAATGTTTACCTGGCGGTGAAATGTCTGGCGGCTTATCTGGGGTTAGAAAAAATGTTCACGGCACTGGGCAAAGACAAAAATGCACAGATTGCCCGCAAGCAGGCCGAGCGCTGCGCAGAAACCTTATTGAATCATGTCGACCCCAAAGGTTTGTTTCCCGCGGTTATAAACGAAGGCGTTCATTCCAGAATAATTCCCGTTGTGGAAAGCCTGGCATTTGTGTATTTCAACGGTAATTATAAAGCTCTGCAGGGAAACGTGTTTTCCGATCTGTTAAAGGCCTTTAGAAAACATCTCAATCAGATTTTAGTGAAAGGCATCTGTCTTTTTGAAGATGACGGATGGAAGCTTTCTTCAACAAGCGATAATTCGTGGCTGAGCAAAATTTATGCCTGCCAGTTTGTTGCGAGAAAAATTTTGGGCCTTCAGGACAAAAAAATTACTCAGCTTGCGGATGCCGCACATGTCAGATGGCTTTTGCATCCTGAAAAATCTTATTGGGCATGGAGCGACCAGATGGTAAAAGGTGTTGCAGAGGGAAGTAAATATTATCCGAGGGGCGTTACCAGTTTTCTTTGGCTTTATGAAAAGGGTGAATCTACGATAAAAAAATTGAAAGGAATAAAATAAATGGATAAAATATTACAGTGGTTCGGTGACAGAGCAAATAGAGACATCAACCGCGCAAGAGATTTTTGGAATGGCAAGGGGCGGTGTCTGGCCTCGATGACCTCCTTGGAAAGTATGTATCGGCAATTGGATGACATGGATAAAATGGCGGCATTGGCGGTCGAAAATCTCAAAGACCAGGCACGGCTGCCGGGCGTCAATATCCCAACATTGATTGCCGACTTTGGAACTGTAACAACCGCCAAATACTGGGGCGGCAAGGCCTATCGGGATTCGACGGGCGAAAATATCAGCATCGAACGCGCTGCCAAGAGTGTCGATGAGGCGCTGGCCATCAACCCCAAACGGGTTGACGACCCCGAAATGGATGCGGCCTTGGGCATAAAGTTTTATAGGGAGGTCTGTCGCCGGCTGAATACCTCGCATCTGTGGCTGCGTGCCGGGGATTTACAGGGACCGCTCAATACAGCATCTCTGGTGATGAGCGACGAGGAGTTTTTGATCGAACTCTACACCGATCCGGATAAGATTCATCAATTCCTGGATCGAGTTACCGTCCTGCTGATCAAGTATGTTCAGTACACACAGAAACAGGCAGATAATAAGATCGCCGGCTCCATCTGGCCGTGGATCTTTCAGCCGCCGCAGTTCGGGTTCGGAATGACCGAGGATATGATGCCATTTCTGTCACCGGACGTATATAAACAATTCGGTATTCCGTATGTCAAACGCATGACCGACGTACTGGGACCGGTTCAGATCCACTGCTGCGGCAAGTGGGGACATCATGCCCAAAATCTGGCCGAGTCGGGCGCTGCCATACGGTCCGTCGAGTTCTGGTATCCGCATACGACATTCGAAGAACTCAAACCGCTGGCCGACAACGGTGTTGTTTTCGTACCCTATATATCTCTGGACAAGTGCGATGGCCGATTCAAAACACTGGAAGATTACTTCCGGTATCTTCTTGACAACACCCCCGACAACTACCGATTCTGGTTTTCATTTGTCGGCGAAACGCCGGAGGGGTGTGAATTTATCCGAGATTGTTCACTTTAACGATCCCTAAAAGGGTAAGTATCGAAATAATAAGGTTAAAATTACAGGAAAAATGATGAAAAAATACATAGCGGTTATCATTTTTTTTACAATTGCTTTTTCGGCATACGCAGATTATTACGTTGCACCGAATGGTAAAGATACCAATTCGGGTACGATTGGTGAACCCTTTGCAACACTACTCCATGCACGCGATGCCGTCAGGAAATTAAAAGATTCCGGCGGTCTTAAAGAACCGTTAACAATTTTTGTTCGCGGGGGCGTTTATCCGCTTGAACAAACTTTAACCTTAACCGCAGAAGACTCCGGTACGCCTGATACCCCGATTGTTTATCGGGCCTACCAAGATGAAAAACCTGTGCTTCTCGGCGCCAAGGCCATCTCGGGTTGGACGCCCTACCAGGGTCAAATCCTAAAAGCGGATGTCGCTTCACAAGGCTTTAAAGATATTCGCTTTAGCATTCTGGTCTTCAATGGCCAGCGTCAGGAGCCCGCCCGCTATCCCAACCGCGATGGCCACAGCTTAAATGGCGGCACCTGGGCATTCGTTGAGGGCACGCGTATCAGTATGTATGCGGATACGCCGGACGACAGCGGGTATCATGAACAGAACAAACATCTCGACTACTGGCAGCGGAATATCCCCAGGCTGACACGCAGCTTGAACGTCAAAGCGGAGGACGTCCACCGCTGGAGCCATCCGGAGGACGGTCAGGTATCCGTTTTCCCGCGATTAAACTGGTCACATTATCTTTTGGACATTGAGTCTTTCGATCCCAACCAAAGTCTGCTGAAACTCGGCCCCGGCTGTTTCTACGAGATTCGGCCCGGAGACCGCTACTTTGTCCGAGGATTGTTTGAAGAACTTGACACCCCGGGCGAGTGGTACCTTGATCCTCGAACAGCCACGCTTTATTTTTGGCCGCCGGAACCCATCCAGGATAAATTGGTTTATGTCTCGGCCATTAAAAACCTTATCGATATGAATCGCTGTGAACATGTTACCTTTCGCGGCTTCACCATGGAGGGCTGTGAGGGGACGGCGGTGACGCTTAATGATTGCGGCGATTGTATTATCGCGGCAAATACCATTCGCAATGTCGGTAATTACGAAGGCAACGCCGTAACTGTGCTCAAGGGACGCAACATTGGCATCGTCGGCAACGACATCTATGATATCGGGGCGTTTGGAATAAATCTTTCTGGCGGCGACATCAATAGCCTTACGCTTTCTGGGAACTATATCGAGAATAACTCCATTCACCATATCGGAATGGTCAGCCGATGCGCCAAAGCCATCGAAATCACCGGCGCCGGCCATCGGATTGCGCACAATCTTATCCACCATGTACCCCAAAGCGGCATTTTTATGTGGGGAGCCAAACATATTATCGAATACAACCGGATGCAGTATACGTGCCTTGAGGGCGAAGATACCGGCGCTATCGGGGGGGGAGCCATCGACTGGCTGGGCTGGCAAGGTATGATTATACGTTACAATTATATCAGCGATACCATTGGATTTGGTTATGACCCTCAGGCAAAAGCCTGGCGTTCACCCTATTTTACCTGGGCTCTTTATCCAGACTGGGCTGCCAGCGGCATGCAGATATACGGCAATATTCTTGTAAGGGCGCCATTGGGGCTATTCCATTTGCATTGCGGGCGCGACAATGTCATTGAGAATAACATACTTGTTGACGGCACCGCCCATCAGGCGTATTGGAGCGGCTGGAATATCTACACCGGTTACTGGAGTACGATGGTTGAGGGCTGGCTAAAAAATTATCAAACCGCATCTCAATTTCCCGCCTGGCAAAAAATGCCTGCTTTAAAAGATCCCAGAACTATCCCGCTCAAGGATGGCACCCTGATGTACGGAAACGTTTTTCGCCATAATATCATTTCCTATCGTGATCCCAATGCACTTGCGATTTCTGCCCGCCAGTTTCCCGGGAAGAACACAATAGACAACAACCTTATTTTCCACCATGGACTGCCTCTGGCTACCGGACAAGCCGCCTTGAAAAAAGAGGTCGGCCCCAATCTTGTCAGCAATCCCGGCCTTGAAGACAGCACCGCGGGTCAGTGGCCCAAAGAGTGGTCCGTGATTTCCCAAAATGACCCGCATTTTCAGGCTCACGTGGTCAATGACCAGGCCCACGACGGCAAGAATTCCTTGATGATCGATACCCATCAGCCCACCCCGGAGGATAAGATAAAGAAAAATATTTACATTTATCTTGGGTCGACAATTCCATATATACCCGGCAAAGCCTATCGCTTATCGGTTTGGCTCAAAGGTCAGGCCAAATCAGAAACCGCCGAACTTAACTCGTACTTGTGGTATTCGCAAAAAACAATCGCCGTGACAGACGCATGGCAGCAGTTTGACTTTACCTTTAAAATCCCCCTCCATGGTCAAAAAAATGCCATACCTACAGACCTCAATATGAAGACTTTCACCTGTCAATTGGTTCTTCCTTATCCTGCCGGAAAATTCTGGATTGATGACGTCTCTGTCAAAGAGGCCGAAGTCGAAGATGAATGGACAAGCTGGCAGGCTCTGGGATTTGATTCTAACTCTATCATCGCCGATCCGTTGTTCGTGGATCCAATTCATGACGACTACAGGCTGCGGCCGGATTCCCCGGCACTTAAACAGGGTTTCAAGCCTATTCCAATGGATAAAATCGGTCCGTATCAGGACCCGCTCAGAGCATCCTGGCCGATTCGTCAGGCTGCCGGCGATTAAGTTTGCAAAAGAAAATGGTTTCTAATTTAAAGGAAATAATATGTTAAAAGATGTATTTTCGCTCAAATTTATTGTAATGCTCATGATAGCCTTGATTTCTTCAGGTATCGTTTTGGCAGAAGACAAATACCTGCATCCTGTAAGGATTATTGACGTTAAGCTTAGTGGAGAAATTGGCCGTCGAATAGACTTAACTATCCAGAAGAACATTATTGCGATGGACGATGAAGGGGTAATTAAAGATAAATTTTTGAAACCATTTATCAAGGTCGATGGAAAACGGATTTACAGTAATGACGTGCAGGGAGACTATGTGGGACTGGGCAAAACGATGGAAGCCATGGCGCGGTTGGCGGCCTACGCTCACAATGAACGGCTGATGCGAATGAAAAATGACTATTTTGACATTCTGTACGCCAACCAGGATGAGGATGGTTTTATTGGGTGGGCAGATGGAAAGGAACGAAATGAGAAGTTGTGGGTCATTCATGAAGCCTGCTATCTGATACATTGTTTTATCACAAATTACGAATGTTTTAATGATGAACGTTCTTTGCATGCGGCCCAAAAACTTGCCGATTGGATTCTTGATAATATCACTAAAAGTAAATTTGGTATTAACCAAATCGGGTTGCCCAGCGCGCTGACCAGGCTTTATGAAGTTACGCAAGACCAACGGTATAACCACTTTCTTCGCGATGTTTTAAAGTTGTACGGCAATTCCCCGCAGGCAAAAAATTCAGATTTGCTTGTTCCAATGGGTGATGCCGGAACGTGTTCCCCTGTCGCAGTCGAAAAAGTTGACAACGGCATCGATAATCCAGGAGCTCATGTCTATAGTGATTTGGAACCATCATGTGCTCAGGTTAAACTGTTGATGCTCCTGCCGGACGGAACGATGGATTCTGCTCGCTGGAAAACCAGTCTTGATGCACTGCTGGTTCGCGGCGGGATGCTTCTTCCCGGCACATGCACGGGTACGGGTGAATACGGAGAATACTGGAATTTTCAGCAGAAGGGTGAGAAGTATTCCGAAACATGTGCCACCTGCTATCTGATCCGTTTTATGCATCTTATGATGCAGTATAAGGGCGATTCACTCTATGGTGATGTTATGGAACGGGCAGTCTATAACGGCTTGTTTGCCGCACAAGATCCCAACGGAAGAAAGCTTTGTTACCATACGCCATTTACCGGTCCGCGTGAATATTTTTCTATGGACACTTATTGCTGTCCAGGTAATTTCCGCAGAGTGATAGGCGAATTGCCAGAGTTAATTTATTATCGCAGCAATGATGGCGTTACAGTCAATCTCTATGAAAGTTCACAAGCACATTTTCAATATCAAAAAATCGATGTTCATTTGATTCAGACCACGGATTATCCGTCTGACGGCAAAGTCAAAATCGAGTTAAAATCTGCCCAGCCGATAGAGTTTTCTTTATCTCTGCGTATTCCCCGCTGGTGTCAAAAAGCAGTTATTGCCATCAATGATGAAAAGGCTCAGGAGGTTAGCGGCGGGAAATTCCACACCATCAAACGAACGTGGAAAACGGGTGATACGGTAGAATTGCAGATGCCAATGCCGTGGCGCTGGGTGAAAGGGCGCATGCTGCAGGCCGGTCGGGTGGCGCTAATGAGAGGACCTGTTGTTTTCTGTTTTAATCCGAACAATATCAAGGTCGACGAAACCTCGAAACCAGACTTTATCGCCTTCAACGGCAAGGAACGCAAGATGCTGGATTATGATTATCAGAGGAATATTATTATAGACGCCGCAACGATTGAAGGGCCCGTAAAAGAGGATACCCTTCGTCCCAACGGTCGTACGGCCAAGATAAAAGCCTGGAGCACATTGAGGCCGATATGTTTTGGCCCGGATATTGAGATAACACTTAAGGAATTTATTGATTTTTCAGGTCAGGCCACCTATTTTGCCCCCAAAGATTCAGCGGGCTTAAATAGCGTGGACGATGAATTGATAGGCGCAGGTATTCTAAAATAAAATCCAATTGCATATTTATTTAATATAAGGAACTCTTGCATGAAAAAATTATTGGTTGTTGTAATAGCTTTGATATTGACTTCATTGGTTCATGCAGATTTTTATGTGGATGGCTGCAAGGGAAATGATGAAAACTCAGGCACACTTAAAAAACCTTTCAAAAGCATTGAAAAGGCAAAAGACGCCGTTCGTGAAGTTGTTAATAAAGGGCTCAAGTCTGATGTTGCCGTCTTTATTAAAGGCGGAACATATTATCTCGACAAGCCGCTTTCATTTGACAATAGCGACTCCGGCAATAACGGCTTTCAGGTCATCTATCGAAGGCAGGGAGACAAACCGGTCGAAATCATCGGCGGTCAGCCTCTAAGCGGTTGGGAACTTTATAAGGATCATATCTATAAAGTAAAACTGGATCAAAAGCGGGATTTTCACACCCTGTTTGAAAACGGCCAATGGGCCATCCATGCCCGAAGTCCCAATCGGGGGTATCTTGCGGTGGCCGATGCCAATGTCGCTGAAAAAATCACCCTCACGTATCAACCGGGAGATCTGCCCGCAGGGGATTACTCCGGCGCCAGTGTCGGCATCTGGGCAGGAGCTCACGCTGGCGGTGAAATAACGAACTATGACTGGTTTATGACCCTCGCACCGATACTCGAGGCGGAAACGGGCCAGCATACCCTGATCCTGCAAAACAACAACATCTGGAATAAAACCAGTAAGGGCAATCGCTATTTTGTTCAGGGGGCACTGGCTTTGCTGGACAGCCCGGGAGAATGGTATCTCGACCCCAACGAAAAGATGCTTTATTACTGGCCCAGGCAAGAACCGATCGATCGGCAGGAGATCGTTGCCCCTACGGTCACCCGCCTCATCGACACCTCCGGGGCCAGCATGGCCCAGCCGGCGGAGAATATCACCTTCGACGGATTGACATTGGCCTGCTCGGATGGCAGTGACAATGTGGGGCCGAACAGCAGCATTCAATACGAGGGCGGGATTTATCTGATCCATGCCCGCAAGTTCACCTTTCGCAACTGCCGGATTCGCAATATGGGCATCAATGGCATTGCCATGCACGAGGACAGCCAGGGGCATGTCATTACCGGCAATCTTATCGAGAACTGCGGATATTGCGGGATTATGGCGGCCGGTTTTCACCTTGGACAGGGGCCGGTTCACAGTGCTGAAGCCGGCTATGTGAACAAAGGGCATTTGATCCGCAATAATTATATCCGCTCCTGCGGCAAGCTGGTGGGGCATGGCGCGGGACTGTGGTTGGCTCAAAGCGGCGACACCGAGATTTCGCATAACCGGATTGAGGATATGCCCCGCTACGGCATCAATATGTTTAGCATGGCCTATACCTATATCATGAATCCCTCCCAACACGGCGGCTATGACGGCGTTATTTATGGACAAAAGGTGACTTGGGAAAACCACATGGATTTTCTTTACACCCGCAACATTAAGATTGTCTTTAACGAATTCTGCGACCTGATTAAAGACAGCGCCGATGCCGGGGCGATTACCTCTTGGGCACCCGGAGCTGACAATCTGATCGCCAACAACTGGATCCATCATTTGAGCTCACTTCATCCCAAGGCGATTACCCTCGGTATCTACCTGGATGATGGCTCTAAAGGTTTTACCGTCAAGAACAACATCCTGACCGATATCCGGGGTGGATCATGGACCTTCCCGATGTGCGTCAAAGGGCAGAAAAACATCGTGACCAACAACCTTATGGCCAACAATGAGGCCGGCGGAGTGTTCTTTCTCGTTGAGGCCGGTCTGGCGGGTTTGCCGGATTCTCTGCCGGGCGTCAAAGATGAGAAGGTGGGCATGTCCCGCATCACCCGCAACCTTATCTATCGCAACGGCGGGACGGAGATTTATCGTATCTACCCTTTGCGTGATGACATCCTAGGCGAGTCAGACTATAATCTTTACTATCATCCACAGGGTCAGTACACGGTTATGCTCGATTGGAAAAAGCAGGATTGGACGACCTGGCAATCCCTCTTCGACAAGCGATTTGAACAGCACAGCGTTTATGCTGACCCTGGATTTAAGGACCCATTACACTATGATTTTACCTTTTCAAAAGAATCGCCCGCTTCTACATTGGGCTTTGAGCCGATCGATATGACACAGATCGGGCTGGAAGCGGACTTTCCATTTCCTGATGCATTAAAGGACAAAAAGTAGTAGGCAAAAAAGATGTTGTAACTAATGTTTCAATTAAAGGAAAATATATGAAAATATTACTGATGATTATTATAGCTGTTACATTCGCCTCGGCAGTCTATGCAGATTTTTATGTGGATGGCTGCAAGGGAAATGATGAAAACTCAGGCACGGTTAAAAAGCCTTTCAAAAGCATTGAAAGGGCGAAAGACGCCGTCCGTGAGCTGGTCCATGAAGGTCTCAAATCTGATATTACGGTTTTTATCCGAGGCGGCACCTATTATCTCGATAAGCCGCTTGCGTTTGACAATAGTGATTCCGGCAGTAACAGCTATAAGGTTATTTATAAAGGCTACAAAAAAGAAGAGGTTACCCTTATTTGCGGTAAAGAAATAAAAAATTGGTCACTTTACAAAGACAATATTTACAAAGCCAACGTCGGCAAGGATAGGGTATTTTCCAATATGATGGAAAACGGCCAGCTTTCTATTTTGGCCAGAACGCCCAACGAAGGCTATTTCGCAGCGGCAGAGGGGACAAGTTCCGCCAAGGGTGCAAATAAACCTGTGGTTGTTTTCAAAGATGGCGAAATAAACAAATTTGGTTTTGAAAATGCCCAGGTTATGTTCTGGGGCGGTCGGCATCCGGAATGGGACGGGGGTAAAAATTGGAATTGGATACTGTCTGCCGTCCCGGTCTCGGACGTGAATTTTAATTCAAAATCAATTTATCTTGAATATAATCCTGTTTACACAATGTGGCCGCAAAACCGTTATTATATAAGAGGCGCGATGGAATTTCTCGATAAACCAGGCGAGTTCTTCCTCGACCGAAAGGAAGGAATTCTCTACTATATTCCAAGACAGCTTCCTATTGAAAAACAGTCAATAGTTGCTGCCGCCTCGATTCATCTCATCGATGTTCGCGGCAAATCAATAAATGAACCGGCAGGAAATATTACTTTTGAAAATCTAAAACTCCAATTGAGTGACACCATAAGTTACTCGCAAAAAAATTCTACAAGCGATGCAAATAGCTGGTATAGAGAATCAAATTGTGACGGTCTGTTATATTTGAAGCATACAAAAAATGTTACGGTAAAAGGCTGCCGCATCAGAAATTCAGGCATGTCGGCGATTGCAATGCTTGGCGCTAACGAAGGGCATCATATAAGCGATAATCTTATTGAAGATGCTCTGCATAACGGAATCTCCATTTGGGGCTATTACCTTCCGGACAAAGAAATACCTGATGAAAAGCACGGCTATATAAATAAAGGTCATAAAATCAGCAATAACTACATCAGAAACTGCGGAAAACTGATGGGGCATGCCTGCGGTGTTGAGATCGTGCAGGCTGGCGACATTGAAGTGTCGAATAACCTTATTGAAAAAATGCCGCGATATGCAATATCGGCCTTTTCATGCGGGTTCTCAGAATTGTCAAAAACGGATACCGGCGGCAGGAAAGTTATTTACGGTAAAGAAATCACCTGGGAAAATCACTATGATTATCTCTTTGCGAGGAATATTTCCGTATTTAACAATGAATGCCGAAATGTCATGCGGGAGTCTTGCGACGGCAGCGCAATAAACTTTTACGGCGTCGGACTTGGAAATAGAATTGAAAATAATTTGGTACATGATTTAAAACCAGACGTAACCGACAGTATCCTCGCCGGTATTTATATTGATGATCATGCAAATCACATTATCGTCAAAAATAATATCGTATGCCGCCTGCGGGGCGCAAGATATATCGTTCCCATTTTTGTAAAAGGGATTGGAAACGTCGTTACAAATAATATCGTTGCCGATAATGAGTCAAGCTGGGGCAATATCCAAATTTTGGAAACCCCGATAGGAGATTTCGACTTCCTGCCGAAAGGCGCTGAAACCGAAAAAACCAAAGACAGTGTTTTTGAAAAAAATATATTTTACAGAAACAAGGGTTCTGAAATTTATATGATATTTCCAATAAGTGAATCGATAGTCAAAAAGTCTGATTACAATATTTTCTATCAGGCTCAGGGTAAATACGATGTAAAAATCGATTGGGTAAGTCATCCGCTCGAATATTGGAAAAGCCTTTATGGTAAAAATTATGATGCCAACAGCCTATTTGAAGACCCGATGTTTGTTGACCCCGATCATATGAACTATAAACTCAAGCCCAATTCGCCTGCTCTTAAATTAGGCTTTAAAGATATCGATATTTCAAATATCGGACTCAAAAAAGATTTTCCTTTCAAGGTTAAGTAATATAATGGATAAACAACAAGATATTTCACGTATTCAAACAGTGATTGATGAATGTGTACCGCGACTCAAGGCGTTTGCCAAAGGCCGTTGTGCTGTGAGCATCAGCGGTTCGCTCGGCAAAGGAACCTTTGATCACAAGTCTGATGTGGATTTCCGCCTGTATTGCGACGAGATCGTGGGCGGCCCAAGGTTCTGGGAGCAGGAGCCGTGGAAATCCTACTGCCGTTTGGTTGAAGATTGGCGAACCAAGGGCATTGACATTGACTATTGCTGGATACGCACCGTCGGCGAGATTGATGCGAAATTGGAGGCCTGGCTCAACGGCCAGCCATCGCCGGAACCTCTGGTGTGGGCCTTGTGGGGGTACCACCTGCCGACCGACCTCTATAATCAGGTAGCCATTGATGACCCGGACGGCCTGGTGGCCCGGTGGCAGGCGAAGCTGAATCCCTACCCTCGGACGCTGCAGCAGGCGATTATTGCCAAGCACCTGGAATCGCTTAACTATTGGCGATCTGACTATCACTACCGAAACAAAGTGGATCGAGGCGACAAGGTCTTTCTTGCAAGCATCACGGTACGGCTGGTGCATGATATCATGCAAATTCTCTTTGCAATCAACAAGGTTTATTATGTCGGCGATGGGAATAACCTGAAATTTGCGGCTCAATTTCCCATTCAGCCGCAGGGCTTAGCCGAACGAGTCAATGCGATTCTGTATCCGACTCAAACGGAGAATGTGCTCCTGAAACAATATGAGGCGATGGTCTCCTTGATTGATGACGTTGTGCCGCTGGCTGGCTATGCGGATGCAGATTAAAGCGGCTGGACTGTGAAGTAAAAAAATGACAAAGCAAAATATAGATCGACGTTCTTTTCTGAAAAACACGATGCTGAGCAGTATCGCAGGGGTTTTCCTGCCGAAGGTGCTGCAAGCAAGCAATAGCCGTAAACCGACTCCCCGGAAAGGAAAGAACATCATCTTGATTCTGGCTGATGACGTAGGTGCCGGCGATATAGGTGTCTATGGTAATACCGAATACAAAACACCAAACATCGACCGGCTGGCTGCTGAGGGCATGATGTTTCAGACCTGCTGGGCGACGCCGATCTGCTCGCCCTCACGAGCCGAGATTATGACCGGAAAATATGCCACGCGGACTCAGTGGTGGCAT
>CAZVXR010000394.1:0-7308 GCA_964630865.1 uncultured Pirellulales bacterium
TATTCTATGTATTTCCTCAAGAATTTTCTCATATTCCTCTCTTGCCGTCACCAAATCGCCCGCTTGCTTTGCATAGGCAGCAATGTGAAAATGGATAAAAAGGGGTAATGGCATACGGGTATCAACAGTGTCATCATAACTGGTAAATTTTTCGGGAGCAAGACGTATAAGCTCAATCGCTTTATCCTTATTACCTCGAAGATTCGCCAATTCTGAAACAATGACATAGGTCTTAACCCTGCCTTTGTAATCGGCCAGCAATTTGTCAGCAAGTCTATCGCATTCAACACCATCGGCCTCCGACTGCGTATCCAGCCATTTGCCAGCAGCTTTCTGTAAATCACTGTAATCCCAAGACCAATTCCGAACAACCGGGGAACTAATCTGCATCTTATTGGGGTCCCATTTTGTTGGATCTGTAGCCAAAAGCGGTGTTGCAAATAACAAAACAAAAAGTAAGCTAAGAACAAATTTCAAGTCCATATATTTCTCCATTAAATTATTTTCTTGTGCTGTTCTTGACTGCTCTGCATCGCCTCAAAAAAGCCCTGCTTTTTCAGGAACTGATACCAGTACGATACGCCCACCAGTGTCAGGCCGGTTGCCATAAACGCCAGGATGCGGTAGATGCTTTTGACCGTTGCCATATCCACGATAAAAATTTTGATTAAGAGGATACCGAAAAGCCCCAGCGCCAAAAACCGCACGATGGTCAGCCGCTTCCAGAATCCGACAATCAGCATCGCCGAGGCATACGCCGCCCACAGCAGCGACAGGCTCAGATTGGCCTTAAACTTCCAATTGAGAACGCCAATGCCGTATTCATTCTGGCAATACCAATAGGTATAAAGCTGTTCGCTCAAAACCAGCCACAGTACAATCACGCCAATCAGCGCCATTGACTGATACCACGCCGGGCTAAGGCCGCCGGACAGTTGTCTGCGATACAAAACCGCCGCGATAAAGATCGCCGCAACCGCCGCACACTGGGCGGCAAAGCCCGCATTGAGAATCATCCAAAACGCCGAAGGATAGAGCAATTCAATCGAAAAAACTGCAAGCAAACTGACAATCACGGCGGCCGCTGCCGAAGCGACCCGACAGAACAGACCATCCGGGCTAAATGGCCTCAGCAAGACCAGCACAACCAGTATGCTTAGAGCATACAGAACACCCTGCACAGTTTTGGCATCCGCCAGAGTATCGCCAATCGAGGTATTGTAGTTCCAGTAGCAATGCCATTCAAGCACGCCCACTGCCGCCGCAACACCCGCCGCGGCGACAAACATCAGCTCGCTCAATGAACGGCGATGGTCAATATCTCGATCTTTCTTGAGCCGATAGAGCCAGTGGCAAGCAAACAATCCCGCCGCCAAAAACATCCACGACCCAAACGGTCCATTGAGTATCGGACGAAACTCGTCCGTATGCAGCGGCAGCAGCCACAATAGCCGAATCGCCGCAAGTCCAAACGCAATAAAACCCGCCCCCAGCGTCAGGATACTGGCAAACCACAGCCCCGCCGCCGTCAAGACTACGCCTTCGATCGCAAACGACATCGGCAATGCGTAGGCCTTGAAATACAGCCCCATCGCACCGGTAATAAAGGATAAGCCGATAACCAGCAGCGTCGCCCGCATATTGCCGTCGGCTCGATTCCGAAAATACGCAATCGTCATGACAGCCAGATACGCAGCGCCAAGAATCGCCGTTTCCGCCGCCAGCAGCGAGCGATGATGCTCAAACAGCATCGTCCACAGGTAATAAAAAGTCGCGATGCCATTGGTCAGCGTCAGCAGAATATCTTCTTCCTGCGACTGCACCTTACGCACTAAGCTGTGCAGAACGGGCATAACCAGATACAAGACGAAGAATATCCATAGCCACAGCTCGGCAACAAAAAACTTGCTCGGGTGCGCCTCGGCATACGGCATAATCGGCCGGATAAAATTCTCGAACCACATCGTATAAAGCAATAATGTACCGACAAACGACAGAATGTTAATCGCCCGCCATCGCCGAAATGCCGCACAAACCATCGCACCGGCACCCAGTACCAGCAGATAGCCAAACAGTGCATTCGGCGTATTTTTCCCCGTAGTAACCAATATCGGCGTCAGATACCCGCCCAGCAGCGACAGAAACGCGATCAGGATTTCGTTGAGTCCCACCGCATACGCCATCGCCCCGGCGGTAATTGCTATCGCCAATCCAAACGCAGTCGTCGGCTCAATCAGCCCGTGCAGCTTGTACGCAGAAAACACCGCCGCATAAAGAATCCCAAAACCCAGCGCCGTAACGCCTTTGGCGACAACATCATACCCCCGCCGCCGGGTCAGTTCGCCAATGGCCAGCGAGATAAAGCCGCCAACGATTGCCAGAATCACCCGCGCCTTGGGCTCAAGCCAATGATTATCAAACGCATATTTCAAAAAGAAAATCACCGCGATAATCACCGTGATGATTCCCGCCACCAATAGCCACTGCGTCCCGATGCGGGATTCGAGCCCCTCGCGGATTGCGGCAGGCTCAAACACGGGCTTTGAAATCGGACTTGGGGTATAGCAAGCGGCGTTGCTAACCGTGTGAGCCGCAGCCCGAATAACTTCATCCTGCTCCTGCACAGTCGGCTGTGCAGGGATGGGTTTATCCAGCTCAACCGGCTCAGCAAAACGCAGTTCATCCGGCGAAGACACCTTAACGGGTACCGGAGCTTTAGCCTCCGGCGTTTTTACAACTGGCATACTATCCGCACGATACCGCTGCCGTGTCAACTCGAATTGGATTCGTTCCAATTCCGACTTAAGCTGGTTGGATTTAAGCAAACTAACCAGCGCCATAATAAACGCCGCCGGCCCGCTGATCGCCAAGGCAATTCCCAACAAAATCAAAATCCCTTCAAACTCGTGCATAAAAGTCTCCGTTATTTAATTTTCTTTTCCACCGCTATCGCTTTCAATTTCCGCAAATCCATCTTGCCCGAACCGAGAAGCGGTATCTCGTCAATGCCGATAAAGTTTTCCCGCCGGGGCTTGGCGATATTCGGCAGGTCGCTTTGGCTGACGATCTCAAACAGTTTATCGCCCTGCACCGCCGACTGGACATACAGCACCACAATCTGCTCGCCTTTTTTCTCATCGGGAATACTCGTTACCGCCGCAACCTGATCATCAATACCAAGCCCTTTTTGGCAGACTTCCTCGATGGCCGTATGCGAGACCATCTCGCCGGCGATCTTGCTGAACCGTCCCAGCCGATCGGTAATGGTAATGAAGCCCTCCTCATCAATAACCACCACATCGCCGGTATTATACCAGCCGTTGTCCATTACTTCGGCGGTCTTTTGCAGCTGGTTGAGATAGCCCTTCATGACGTTGCTGCCTTTGAGCCACAGGACTCCCTGCTGACCCGGTTCCAGCGTTTGCCCGGTATCCGGGTCAACGACTTTGGTTGCGATGCTCGGAATCGGACGGCCGACCGAGCCGGCTTTAGTTCCCTGCATCCGGCCGCCATCAATGTCCACATCCGGTACATTCAGCGCCGCCAGCGGCGAAAGCTCGGTCGCCCCATACCCTTCCAGCGGACGAATTCCGAAATACTCGGCAAAACTGTCCGCCAATTGCGGTTTTAATTTTTCCGCCCCGACCACCACGTAATTCAAGCTGCGGAATTCTTCTTTTTCGCACCGCCGAAGATACATCAATAGAAACGTCGGCGTGGCAAACAGCATCGTGCACTGATGCTGGCTAACCGTTTGCCCAACCAGCCGCCCATCCAGCGGATTGGCCACATAATACGCCGACACGCCCGACAAAATCGGCAGCCACATCGTACAATTCAGCCCAAACGAGTGGAAAAACGGCAGCACGCCGCACAGCCGCACGGATTTATCAAACTTAAAAATCGTCCGCGCCGTCTCGATATTCGACAGCAGGTTATGATGACTAAGCATTACGCCCTTAGGCCGCGTCGAACTGCCGGACGAATACAAAATCGCCGCCGTATCATCCGGGCTGACCTTGCGCCATCCGCCAACCCACCGCGCCGGCAGCAGCCGTGCCTTAATCCACGCCCGCTGCTTATCTCGCTCGGTAATCGTCCCGGCTACGTCCTCCAAAAACAGATACCGCCAGTCGTCCGCTGGAAGCCCAAGTTTTTCCAAAAACACCCGTGACGTCAAAATCGTCTGTATTCCGCATTCGTTGATCGCCACATCGCGGTCGGCCTGCGAAACGGTATAATTCAAATTCACCGCCGTCTTTCGCAGCAGCCCAATCGCGATATTCGCCACCGCCGCCGCGACACTCGACGGCAGCAAAAGTCCGATGTGCTCCTGCCCACGCAGCGGCGCCCGATATTTCTTCGCAAACACCATCGCTGCAATCAGCGTTTGGCCATACGTCAGTTTCTTGCCGGTTGTATCGACAATGCACGGCCGCTTCCAATCCTGCCGGGCGACTTTGACAAACGTCTGCGCCAGTGACAGCCGTGTATATTTCCGCGACTCAATCCAATCGCAAGACAGCTCCAGCACCGCCTGCCGAATCTGCTGAGCCGTCGAGTCGGCGGGCATCGGCGCCCCAAAATGCACCGACACCGGATACGGCAGCGGCCGCGGAAACCGGCTGAACAGCTTGCCATAGCGGTAGCTGGCGATGCTGTCCCACAGCCCGCCCAGATACACCGGAATAATCGGGCATTCGGTTGCCCGTGCGATTTTTTCCAGCCCGCCGCGAAACGCCCCCAGATGCCCGGTGCGGCTCAGCGTCCCTTCAGCAAAGATGCACACGACATAGCCTTCCTCAATCGCCTTGCGTGCCTGCTGGAGCGAGGCAACCAACTGCCGCGGGGCATCGGTAGTGCAAATCGGAATCGCCTTGATAAACCGGAAAAACCAGGTAAGCCCTTTGCTTTCATAAATCGGCCGATCCACCACAAACCGAATCCGCCGGTGCTGAACCGCACTGAGCACCAGCCCATCGACCCACGACAGATGATTGGCCACCAGCAGCGCACCGCCGTCAATGGGCAGATGTTCTTCGCCAAAAACCCGCAGCCGGTAAATCAGCCGAATCGGCATCGCCAGCACCAGCCGCAGCACATACTCCCGCAAATAATACAGGGCAATGGCAAACACAACCAGCCCCACACACCCCAGCACCACAAACAGCGCCGCCGGCGTCAGTCCCGCCGCCGTTCCTGCCGCGACCATCCCTGCCGCCAGTGCAACCCCGATAAAGCCCAGGCTGTTCGAGGCCGCGATAATACGCCCCAGCGTTTCACGCTTAGCCCGAAGCTGAATAAACGTCTGCACCGGCACAATATACAGCCCCGCCCCGAAGCCGGTTAAGAATATCAGGATAAAAATCGCCGCCTTGCTTTCCGACATCGCCAGCCCCATCGACCCGCCCCCAAACAGCAGCATACCAAACGGAATCAGCCCCGACTCCAGCGCACGCCCCGAAAGCCGCCCCGCCCAGACCGAGCCTGCACCGATGCCGACGGCGGCAATGACAAACAAGTACCCGCTTTTAATCTCATCATAACCTTCCAGCGTCGCAATGCCGTAGGGAATCAGGTTAATTTGCGCAAAGCCCGCCATAAACATAAACGCCGCCGCCGCGAAGACTGCCGCCAGCAGGTTGCCGTCGGCGCGGATGCTCCGCAGCGTCCGCCAGATATCGATAGCGAAAAACAGATGCGACTGACTTTCCTGTCCGCCGGCCGGGGTCTTGCGGATAAACAGCGAGGTCATCGTCCCGACCACCGCCACCGCCACACACCCGATGCCCGCCAGCACAAAATTTTTATTCGTCATCTGCGCCAGAGCCGGGGCAGCCGCCACCCCCAGCACAATCGCCAGGTAGGTCATCCCCTCCAAAAGACCGTTGGCACGCGAAAGCTGATGCTGCTCAACCAACTCCGGCACGATGCCGTATTTGCTCGGACCGAAAAATGCGCTCTGGGCACACATCAAAAACAGCACGCCATAACAAAACACAGGATTACCGACCCAGAACGACAGGATTCCCAGCGTCATCAGCACAATCTCGGCCACTTTGGCAAGCACCACAATTGTCCGCTTGCTGTACCGGTCGGCCAGCGTTCCGGCGTACGGCGTAAACAGCAAAAACGGCACCACAAACACAAACCCCGCAATGGAGCTGACCATCGAGGCCTTGTCCTGCCCCAGCCTGCCGATCAAAAGAAAAATCAGCAGCCCGCGAAACAGGTTATCATTGGCCGCACCAAAAAACTGCGTCGCATTCAGCCACGCAAACGATCTGTCTATTTTCAATTTTTGATTTTCCATTTTACGCCATCCACATTGTTGTCATTCCCTCGTAGGCGCGAGGGGACGGGAATCCAGTTGTTTCTTTTAAATTTTTGATTTGTATTTTTGCTTTTTAATTTTTAATCTTTGATTTTACCTTTTACCCTTTGCCTTTTTACTTTCCCACGTATCCAACTATCTTCTCGACCACCTTATCCCTATACTCTGCTGCCTCATTAAGCAGTTCATGCCTCGCTCCCGATATCATCTCCACGTTTGCCGCCGGGAATTTCTCCCGCAGCAGCCGCACATTATACCGCCAGTCCACCGTCGTGTCTCTATCTCCCTGCAAAATTAACACCGGTTTTTTGCACGCCGCCGCCCGCGCAATCTTCTCATTCCACGTGAACATCGACTCAACCCAATCCAGCGAAACATGCTTGCAGTGCAAAGTGTCCTTATGCCTGTTAAAATAGAGAAACTCCTCATCCGACGAATTCCGCTGCGGCACCCGTTTAATCTTGTCCATAAACGGCCGATACAGCGAATATGTAATTCTCGACGCCTTAAATCCCTGCCACCGCACCAGCGGCGAAACCAGCACCACCCGCTCAAAGACATCCTGCCCCTCCAAAAGCCCTTCGACCGCGGCCGCGCACCCCGTACTAAACCCCACCAAGTTCAGCCGGCCAAACCCCATCGCCTTTGCTGTCGCCGCAAAATCCAAAACCGCCCGGGCATAAGCTTCAATCGTCCCCGCTGCGGGCTTACCCTCGCTAAGCCCATGTCCCGGCAGGTCGAGTGCCCCCACCGCAAGCCCCGCATCCAGTAGCCCGCCAATCAAATGCCGCATCTGCCCGGTATGATTCATATACCCATGCACCACAACCACCAGCGTTTCCAGCGATTTTATTTCTAAAGCTCTCCCCCTTTCCAGTATAGCCGAAGCATCTTGCTTCGGAAAATCATCCATCACCGCAGGCGATTCCTCAATTTTAATTTTTAACTTTTGATTTTTGATTTTCTTTTTCCAC
>CAZVXR010000395.1:0-12235 GCA_964630865.1 uncultured Pirellulales bacterium
GTACGCAATGGGGTGCAATAAATGCAATGAAATCTGGAAAGAAGTTGCATTTGGTCGCGATTTATAGCTCTATACAGGGAAATGAGTTACGGCAATTTAGTGGATTTCGAAAGGTGTCAAAACCCTCAATGCTGGGGGGCAAGAGGTCGCAGGTTCAAGTCCTGTTGGGGGGCAGATCAGACGGGCTCAATGAATATAACTTACCGATTTTGCATTGTTGGTAGACGATTGGATGCAATAATCAAGCGGGAGCATTACTGTGATTTGTTTGCCGGTATTGCGTGGGGGTCTTTTTAACGATTTTTTTGAATATCCTGCAAAAATAAGCGGCATCGGAAAAGCCGCATCTGCCTGCGATTTCATCGAGTGTCATATTATATCTTGACAGCATAAATTTGGCTCTGTCAATGCGTACATACGTTAAATAATCGCAAAATCTCATCAGGCCTTCATTTCTGAAGAGTCGTGAAAGGTGGTTTGGTGTTATTTTAAATTCGGCGGCAACGCTGTCGCGTGTGATTTCATTTTGGAAATTGTGCTGCATATACGAGCATATTTCATCGAACAAAAAATTTGCTTTTCGTATAGTCATTTCCGCTCTGGTCTTGAGCATATCCAGGCAGCAGAATGCCAGCGCCTGAACAAGATGCGGGTACGCGGAAAATTCCGGCGTTGTGTTGTTGAATTCCATAATGGACTGCAAAATTTTCGCAGCAGGCCCTACAACAGGTCGATTTATCGGAATCTTTTCGGCGATAATCGACGACTCCGAAGTGCCATCGCAGCTAATCAAACTTATGCCCGTCAATTTTTTGCCCAACAGAAACATCGCGACCTGTACAGGTTTTTTCCATGTCGGTTTCCCCCAGCAGTTTGGTGGTGCGAATACTGCCTGGCCTTTTTCAATGTTCAATATTTCTGGTTGGCCAGCCTGTTCAAGCTCAATTTCGTAATTTCCATCAAGCACTATAGACACCAGCGGGAAGTTGACTAAGTAGCTCAAGACCGGCGGCTTTGTAGTGCTGTTTGCGAAAAAAACCTTTGTTATTTGGTTATTTTCAAGCCAAAGGCGAATTTTAGCGGCGATTTTCTCAGATTCAGGCATAATTTTAAAATGTTACAATAGTACAATATATGGTACTATTTTACTATTGTTATGGTGGTTTGTCAATATTATAATACAACAGTAATTATTAGCTCAATCAACACAAATTTGTGCCGGAGACAAATATGAAAGAGTTTGTAGTCAAGCATAAACAGTACCTTCTTAGCGGCGTTTCTTTTGCAATTCCTTTTATTGCCTGCGGCGGCATTTTGATAGCCGCAGCAATAGCCTTTGCGCCAATGGGGGCGACAGGGCCTGATTTTTCAAACTCACCGAAATTAAAAGTAATTTTAGATATTGGTGTTGCATCATTTAAATTGATGCTGCCAGTGCTAGCTGGATACATTTCTTATGCGATAGCAGGCAAGCCCGGTTTGGTCGCCGGTTTCATCGGAGGTTATTTGTCCGGCGAAATCAACGCAGGTTTTCTCGGCGCTCTGCTGGCGGGTCTAATCGCAGGACATATCGTCAATCTTATAAAAAAACTACCGGTTCCCAAAATACTCAAACCTGTTATGCCGATTTTAATCATTCCAATTATTTCATCTCTGGCAATCGGAATACTGATGATGAAAGTAATAGGTGTTCCCATCGCGGACTTTATGATTTTTCTGGGTGAATGGCTCAAAGGGTTAAGTGCAGGTAACGCAGTTGTGCTGGCAGTTTTGCTTGGTGCAATGATAGCGTTCGATATGGGTGGGCCTGTCAACAAGGCAGCGTTTTTCTTTGGTGCGGCAATGATAAAAGAAGGCAACGCCTTTGTTATGGGTTCTGTCGCGGCGGCAATATGCACACCGCCATTGGGAATGGGACTTGCAACGCTGCTGGGCAGAAAACTGTGGAATGAAGACGAAAAAGAGGCTGGTGTGGCTGCCTTGGGTATGGGACTTATGGGTATTACAGAAGGCGCGATACCTTTCGCTGCTTCCGACCCGTTCCGTGTTATTCCCTGCATAATGGGCGGCTCTATTATCGCGGCGGTTATCGCGATGCTCGGCAAGGCACAAGATCACGCACCGCACGGCGGGCCGATAGTTCTGCCGGTCGTGGACAATAAGATTATTTATATCATAGCGATATTATGCGGTATGGTTGCAACTGCGTTATTAGTAAATCTGATAAAGAAAATAACTTCCGCTAAAAAAGGAGCGTAATATGAAATTCGTTGCGATAACTGCTTGTCCGACCGGGGTAGCTCATACGTATATGGCTGCTGAACAACTTTCCAAAACAGCAAAAAAACTTGGACACGAAATAAAAGTTGAAACACAGGGTGCGATGGGCATTGAGAATGAACTTACCGACAAAGATATAGCATCTGCCGATGCGGCGATTCTTGCTGTTGATATTATGATAGAAAAAGAAGAACGCTTTGACAATATTCCAAAAATCAGGGCATCTGTGCAGGAAGCGATTAAAAATCCTGAAGCTGTTTTTGCGCGTCAGGCGAAAAAATAGCCTGCAATAGTCAAACATTCAAAGGTAAGGTGAAATTGTGGCGTTAGAGTACAATTTTGTATGTCCTTTAAAAAATGGCATTCACGCAAGGCCGGCAACCGCTTTGGAATTGATTGCGACGAAATATCGTTCTGATGTTTTACTACAAAACGAACGAAACTCACGAACAGCCAACGTGAAAAGCGTGCTTTCAATAATTAGTGCAGACTTCAAGCTGAATGATGATTGCAGGCTGATTGTCAGGGGCAATGACGATCAGGTTGCTTATGATGCGGTTGTTTCATATTTGAAAAATGGTTTCGCAGAATCGGACGAGGAATTGCCGCAGGTAGAACCCGAAGCGGGCGAAGTTTTGATTCCACCGTCTCTGAAACTTCAGCAGGGCGACTATTGCACAGGAACGGTTGTTGTAAAGGGGCTTGCGGCGGGCAAAGCAGTTGTGCTGAATAATGTGTTTACCGCTGACATTCCGTCTGCCTGTTTGGGCAAAGATGAAGAGCTTGTAAAGTTCAAAAAGGCGGTAGATTCTCTGAAGTGTAAAATTGCCGACCGAATGACGAACAAGGCGAACAGTACAGAGAGGAAAATTCTCGAAGCTCATTTGTCAATAGCGTCAGACCCTGAACTGGCTGAAAAGGTAGCAGAACTGATAAACGGCGGCTCAGATGCGGGCAATGCGATTCTTGCGGCATCCGGTTATTTTGCCAATCTGCTAAAAAGTGCCGAAAGCGAACTGATTCAGCAGAGAATTTATGATATCCAGGACATAAGCGCAGGGCTGATTGAGGAAATTTACGGAATAGTGCAGAAGAAAAATACTTTGGCTGAACCCTGCATTTGCGTTGCGCAGAATTTAACACCGAATCAATTTCTCAATCTTGATAAAAGATTTATAAAAGGTCTTATACTTGCACACGGCGGCTCAACTTCGCATACGATTATACTTGCACGTTCGTTTGGGATTCCAACTATCGTTGGTATTGAGCGGGCGCAGATAATTATTCGCAACGGGCAGGATATTGTCTTGGATGCTAATCTTGGCGTTGTGGTTTTACGGCAGAGTGAATCTGTAAAAAGATATTATTTGTTTGAACAAAAGAAATTAAATAACCGTAGAGAGAGGTTTACCGGTTTTGTAAAAGCTCAGGCCATGACTGCTGATGGTAGAATAATTGAAGTTGCGGCTAACATTGCTTCATCGCAGGAAGCGGAAATTGTTTTCGGTAATGGCGCGCAAGGCATAGGTCTGTTCCGTACGGAAATGCTTTACATGCAGAATGATAGTGTTCCGTCCGAGACCGAACAGTTTGATATATATAAGAAAGTTGCTGTTGCTGCCGAACAAAGGCCGGTAATCATTCGTACACTTGATATTGGCGGCGACAAAAATCTGTCGTGTTTAAATCTCGAATCGGAAGCCAATCCTTTTTTGGGTTACAGAGCCGTAAGAATTTATCCTGAATATGAAAACATAATTGCAGATCAGTTCCGCGCGATTATCAGAGCTTCTGCGTTTGGTTCTGTGAAAATGCTTGTACCGATGGTTTGCTCGGTTGATGAAATCAGATGGGTAAAGCAGAAAGTAAAGGACATCCAAAAAGAACTGACGGAACACAATGTTAACTTTGATAACAAAATGTCGATTGGAATTATGATAGAAGTTCCTTCGACGATTTTTATTCTTGACCAGTTGTGCGATGAATCTGACTTTTTCAGCATCGGCACAAATGATTTGGCGCAATACATTTTCGCGGTTGACAGGGAGAATAAAAAGATTGCTAAGCTTGCGGACAATCTTCAGCCTGCCTTTTTACGTGTGCTTAAAACCATTGTTCAGCAAATTCACGCTCGTGGCAAATGGGTCGGTATGTGCGGCGAAATGGCAGGGCAGGTTGAAACTCTGCCGCTGCTTGTCGGTCTGGGACTGGACGAAATCAGTCTCGGCAGCGACAATATTCCCGCTGTCAAAGCTGCCATTCATTCGCTTTCGTATGAGAAGTGCAAAGATATTTTTGAATCTGCGAGCAGATGTATTTCAGCCGATGAGGTTCGCAATCTTTTGGCCGCAAATCAAAATACGCAGGACTTCGCGATTATAGACAGAGATTTGATAATCACAAATTCCGCCAGCCTTAACAAGGAAGAGGCCGTTAAGGAGGCCGTTGATTTGCTCTTTGTTGTTGGCAGAACTGAAAAGCCTGAATTTATCGAACGTGAGGTCTGGAATAGAGAAGCCGTGTATTCTACGTCTCTGGGTTACGGTTTTGCGATTCCGCACTGCAAAAGCGCATTTGCGAAAGCAAATTCTATTTGTCTGATGAAGTTTAAAGATGGCATACGGTGGAATCCAAAGGAAGAAGATTGCGTTAAAATTGTAATTATGCTTGTTGTTAAACAGGACGACACGGCAGGCACGCATATGCAGGTATTCTCAAAACTGGCTAGAAAAATTATGCACAGCGATTTCAGGGATTTCCTGCTGATGAATGATGATGCCGGTGTAATTCTGAAATTTTTAAAAGAGTCTCTTGAAATTAAAATTTAACTTTTTTTAAAAGGATGTAATTATGAAAAAAACAGGACTTGTGTTATTGTTTATCGCATTTTTGGCGGGAACGTCAATCGGGGGTGTTTATACTGAAAAATCAAAATTTGACTTATCTAAAGACAAAGTGCTTTACGCTGTCAGTTATTCGCATCTTGATACGCAATGGCGATGGGATTATCAAAAAACTATCAATGATTTCATCAAGGCGACACTGTATGATAATATCGCTATGCTGGAAAAGTATCCTGAATACACATTCAATTTCACCGGCGCTGTTCGCTATGAAATGATGAAGGAATATTATCCTGAAAAATATGAAGAGATGAAAAAGTTAATTGAGCAGAAAAGATGGTTCGTCTCCGGCTCAAGCTGGGAAGAGGGTGACGCATTAGCTCCTTCTGTTGAGTCGCTTATCAGGCAAATTTTGCTCGGCAACGAATATTTCCGCAACGAATTCGGCAAGATGAGCAGCGATTATGTTTTGCCTGACTGTTTCGGTTTTATGGCTCACACTCCTTCGGTTTGGGCGCATTGCGGGCTGATTGGTTTTTCAACGCAGAAATTAACATGGAACTGTGCCGTGGGCCTTCCGTTCAATATCGGCCTATGGGAAGGTGTTGACGGACAATCCATATTGTGTGCATTTAATCCAGGCGAATATAATGGTGGTATGGAAAAAGATGCTGACCGTAATGAAAACTGGACAAAGAGAATTAACGAAAACGGCGAAAAATACGGCATCTTTGCTGATTATCATTATCAAGGTGTCGGCGATATAGGTGGTGCGCAAAAGGAAAACAAAGTACAGGCCTATGTCGAAGGTTCAAAAAAGACGGATGGCAATTATAATCTGATGCTCGCATCTTCTGACCAGTTTTATATCGATGTAACGCCGCAGCAAAGAGAAAGACTGCCCAGATACCAGGGAGATTTGCTTCTTGTCGAACATTCAGCGGGTTCTATCACTTCACAGGCATATATGAAGCGTTTGAATTGTAAAGGCGAACAGCTGGCGGACTCAGCAGAACGCGCGGCGGTCGCGGCAAACCTGCTGGGCGGCATTGTTTATCCGAGAGAAAAATTCGATGCCGCATGGAAGCGAATCCTTGCAAGTCAGATGCACGATATTCTGCCCGGCACAAGTATTCCCAGAGCTTATGAATATTCCTGGAATGATGATATTATCGCACTGAATCTGTTTTCAGCCGGTTTGACTGATTCCGTCGGTGCGGTAGCAAGAACAATGGACACCAAAGTTAAAGGCAGAGCGGTCATTGTCTATAACTCCCTGGCGATTGACCGTCAGGATGTCGTTCAGGCAGAACTTGAATATCCGGCAGGGTGTCCGAAGCATATTGAAGTTGTCGGTCCGGACGGAGCAGTTAAGCCGTCGCAAATCATTTCCGACAAAAATAATAAATTGAGCATTCTGTTTACTGCGGATGTGCCAAGCGTAGGCTTTGCAGTTTACAACGTAAGGCAGGGCAAGTCTGAACAGAAATTTGATACAGGCTTGAGCGCTGCCGACAATACCATTGAGAACGAATATTATAAAGTTGTTATCAACGCGGCGGGAGATATCGAATCTATTTTCGATAAACAGGCAAACAAAGAAATGCTCGCATCGCCGGCAAGACTTGCATTTATGCATGGAAAGCCGAAAGATTGGCCGGCATGGAATATGGACTGGAAAGATCAGAGCAGTCCGCCGGTTGGTTATGTTGATGGCCCTGCGCAAATCAAAATCATAGAGTCTGGCCCGGTTCGAGCGTGCATAAGAATTACTCGCAGCAGCAAAAATTCGGTATTCGAACAGTATATCAGACTTAGCAGTGGTCAGGCCGGTAAAATTGTCGAAGTTGACAACAGAATTGAATGGCAAACAGGTGGTTGCGCGTTGAAGGCTGAATTCCCGCTTACAGTTTCCAATCCGAACGCGACGTACAATCTTGGCCTTGGTACGATTGAAAGAAGCAACAATCACGAAAAGAAATACGAAGTGCCTTCGCACGAATGGTTCGACCTTACGGACACAAGCGGCAGCTACGGTGTGAGCATTCTTCAGGACAGCAAATACGGCTCTGACAAACCTGCTGATAATATTGTTAGACTTACATTGCTATACAGTCCAAACACGGATGACAGAAACGATTACACCGAGCAGGAATGGCAGGATTGGGGCAAGCACGAAATCAAATACGCCATTTACGGCCATAAAGGCAATTGGGCTGACGGTATGACATCGTGGCAGGCTCGCAGATTGAATCAGCCTTTGACCGCTTTTGAAGCATCAGCTCACAAGGGCAAAGCAGGCAAAGCTTGTTCTTTCGCGTCAGTTAATACAAATCAAGTTGAAGTGCTTGCGATTAAAAAAGCCGAGCGTGAAGATGTTGTTATAGTCCGCGTTAAAGAATTGATTGGAAAGCCTGCAAAGAACGTTAAGCTTTCACTTGGTAACGGCATTAAATCTGCTTACGAAGTAAATGGCCAGGAATTTAAAATTGCCGATGCTGTCGTGAAAGGTTCAAAACTGACATTTGATATCGGCAAGTATGGTATTCGCAGTTTCGCGGTTGAGCTGAAATCACCTGCACAGAAAATTGAAAAACCGAGTTATGAATTTGTCAAACTCGAGTACAACGCGGATGCAATCAGTTCTGACAAAAATAGAGCTGACGGCAAAATGGCACAGGACTATTCTTATGCTGCGGAGCTTATGCCGGATGTTATCGTAAGTGAAAGTGTTGAATTTGCAACAGGCCCGAAGGCTGACGGTCAAAACAATGTCGTTGTCTGCAAAGGCCAGGAAATTCAACTGCCGAAGGGCAAATACAATCGTCTTTATGTTCTTGCCGCCGCCGATGAAGACACAAAAGGCATTTTTAAGGTCGGCTCACACGAGAACTTAATTACTGTACAGGGTTGGACTGGTTTTATTGGTCAGTGGTACAACCGCGTCTTCGAAAAAGAAATTCCTGAAGCTAGCTTTGAGGGTCGATTTGAATTAAAGGCGATTGAAGCGCCGTTTATCAAACGTGATACAATCGCGTACTTTGGCAAGCACCGTCACACACAAACAGCAAACGACGCATACAGATTTACCTATATGTTCAAATATGCGTTGGATATTTCGGCAGAAGCGAAATCGGTTGTGTTGCCGAATAATGACAAGATAAAGATTTTTGCCATGACGACTGCGAGCAATCAAAATGATGCGACTAAACCAGCTTGCCTGCTGTACGATGATTTTGTAGACAGAACGCCGTTGAATTTACGATAAATAGAAGGGTCCTTTTGGCGGCAAACTCCGCAGCGACAATCGGTGGGTTATTCTGGCTGGCCAGATTCCCTGGCAGACCATTGAGCAGACCTACGGTCAACCGTTTTGTGAGGATAATGGCGCTGCGGCCAAGCAGAAAAAGCCGGGGGCAAAGAAGATTCACAAGGCAATTGGCCAACAACTTCGCTATCTGCGGCGGAATTTGACCACGATTGAACAAATGGCGTCTCTGGGACGACTGACGTATTTGGGCAAACGCCTGTATCGCTTTCTGCTGGTTGTACAGGAGCTTTACCGTCAGCAGCTGTGGATGTACGAAAACCACACCCCGTCGGTCAGCTTAGTCAAGGGATTCAGTTTTGTTGAAAAGATCGGCTGGGAAGCCTATAATGAGTCCTGTGATTTGATGGAGCAGATTGAACGGTATCGCCAACAGTTTGGGTTTTATCCGGAATCGGTCCATGTGGATCAGATTTACAAGACACGAAAAAACCGAGCCTATTGTCAGTCCAACGGTATTCGGTTGTCAGGGCCGATGCTGGGCAGGCCCATCGAAGATGCTGAACGACTAAAAAAACAGCGGGCGATGTGTCGTCAGGATGAAATTGACCGAATCCCGATTGAGGGTAAATTCGGGCAGGGTAAACGCCGGTTTACACTGGCTCGTATTATGGCCAAGCTGGCGATTACTTCGGAAACGGTGATCATGGTCTCGTTTATGGTCATGAATCTGGAGAAAATCCTCAGCAGGATTCTCTTTTTGTGTCTATTTGTGGTGCAGGATATGCTAGTCAAAGTGTTGCGTGACTGTCTGGAGCGAGTCAGATGGATGCCCAACTCACTTCCGACTGCCGCCTGATCCAGCCTGTATAATAGAAAAGATTACTTAAGGGTTTTTTCAGCAAGCCCTAATTAACTATAAGCCATTTCATAACCTCCTGAGGGTAACCCGAAGACCCGCCTTGAGCGGGCTGCAGGCCATCGGACCGCCCATAATGCCCAAACCGATAAATGCCAGCCGTGGTTGAGTCATTGGGCGTTACCGCACCAGTCCAAGCCGTCGAAGTGTCGCTCTGGCCCATTTGCCGGAACGAATCTGCGCCCAGAGGAATAACCAGACGACAACCAGCCACAAACATAAAAATCGCAGATAGCACATCACCATCCAGAAAGTGGAACCTTCTGTTCTCGAACTCCAATCGCACAGCAATTCCTGCGGCTGATAAATCGCACCAACGACCACGCCGGGCAGCAACGATTGCCACGGCAGCAAAATCACCAGGCCAAACAGCGAGATGAAAAACGCCCGGCTGATATGATTGATACCGCCAAGCCTGCCGGTCAGCGATATTTTCAGGCTCATCAGCAACATCAGGCAATACATCGTCGCAGCGATAACAAGGATAAAATTGCACGCCTTGACAACCATAGATACCGCCTGGCACGATGGACGAATCAGGAAAATCGCAGGGATGGCTTTATCTTTCGCTGCGGCGGGCTGGGCAATCTCGTTCGCTTCGACAACCTTGGCTTCGTTTGGGTCCGCAGCGGCTGCCGTGTTGGGTTCGCCGGTGACAATTTTTTCGGCTACCGAACTAAGCACCCCGGTTACCGCCCTGGCCGCATCCTCTATTGGTTTTATGGGGGAGTCCGATGTTTCCTTCACCGCGACAGCCTTGTCCTGCGGCACACAAACCCTGCCCACACAGACCGATGCGCAAGATACAGATTTATCAATCCGGCCGCTCCGGTCAATCCAGAATACGGCTTGGATAATCATCAGGCATACAAGAATAACAACAAATAAGAAATTTTTCATCGACCGGATGGCGCCAATCGCTTCGAGGCAATCAGTTGTATCAATCAAGTCCGACGTTTTATCTGTTCTATTTTCGTCCATCGTAATCTCCTGTCAAAGTTATTGTCGAAAAGCATTATAGACTGCCTGGGTCGTTTTTTCAATATCTTCTTTAGAATGTGCCAGCGAGACAAACATCGCCTCGTAAGCGCTGGGGGCAAGATAGACGCCCTGTTCGAGCATTCGGGCAAAAAACCGCTTAAATCGAGGCATATCACACTGTTTTACATCCTCAAAATTCCATACGGGTTTATCGGCAAAGAAACA
Organism: uncultured Pirellulales bacterium; assembly: GCA_964630865.1. Taxonomy (GTDB): domain Bacteria; phylum Planctomycetota; class Phycisphaerae; order Sedimentisphaerales; family Anaerohalosphaeraceae; genus Anaeroglomus. Next base: position 10,517 of record CAZVXR010000395.1, read on the forward strand.
GGTTAAAATTGAGCCGACACGATTAATTTGGATGTTAACTCCCCTTTTTTGGGCTGCTTCCGCGAATCCATCGGCTAACATCTTACCCATCTTCTCAAGCTGAACATAACAATCCGATTGGCTTAGGATTTCAAGGGAGGCGTTGGCGGCGGCGACTGCCAGAGGATTGCCGCTCAGGGTGCCTGCCTGATAAACCTCTCCAAGCGGAGCGAGCTGCTCCATGATTTCTTTTCGTCCCCCCACTGCGGCACAGGGCAATCCACCCCCAACGATCTTGCCGAGACAGGTTATATCAGACTGGATACCATAGAGTTGCTGGGCACCGCCAAAGGCGACACGAAAGCCGGTAATCACCTCATCGAATACCAGCACCGTATTGTTTTCAATGCAGAGTTGCCGCAGCGATTGCAGGTATCCCGGTTGGGGCGGCACGACGCCCATGTTAGCCGCGATTGGTTCGACTAAGACGGCGGCGATTTGCCCCTTGTACTTGCCAAAAACGGTCTTTAATGTCTGGCTGTCATTGTAAGGGATGGCGAGGGTTTTGGCTGCCAGATTTGCTGGAACGCCTGCACTGGAAGCGGTCGAAAGCTCGGCTACGCCGGAGCCGGCTTTGACGAGCAGGCCGTCACTGTGGCCGTGGTAGCAGCCGATCATCTTGATAATGATGTCCCGCTTTGTAAACGCCCGGGCAAGCCGAACGGCAGTCATCACTGCTTCGGTGCCGCTGCTGACTAAACGTACCTGGTCGATGGACGGAAAAGCCCGTACAATTCGCTCGGCTAACTCGGTTTCCGCTTCGGTCGGAGCGCCGTAGGATGTGCCGTTGGCGGCGGTGATTTGCACGGCCTCGACAATCGCCGGGTGGGCGTGGCCGAGAATCATCGGTCCCCATGAACCGACATAATCAATATATTCATTGCCGTCAATATCAATAATCCGGCTGCCTTTGGCCGACCGGATGAAGACCGGCGGCATCTCGACCTCGCGAAACGCACGGACGGGCGAATTGACCCCGCCGGGGATGACCGAGCAGGCTCTCTGGTACGCTAATAGCGACTGGCTATGATTTTTACACTCTTGTTTTGGTATATTCATAAAATAAACCTTTTTAAGATAACTGGCTCTACGACGATACAATTAAGATAAAATCAAACTGGAAAAACACAAATCAAAAATTTAAAAGTTGGGTTCGTTTTTTTGGGATGGGCGTTTTCATTATTTTTTTCCTTTTCATTTTTTTTCTTTCGATTTTTTATTTTTCTATTCACTTTTTAAAAAATTGTCCCTCCCTTATTAGGGGCGATAACGCATTTTTGGACTGAAAATTCCGAATTTTTGGGGGGTTGAAAATGCGTAAGTTGTTGTGGGATAAGGGTGAAAAAATTTTCATTTTTTTGGCCGATAGCAAAATAGTGTTAGCGCAATTGGCGCTAAAAAGCCATATGATTTTTAAAATCGTATGTCGGCAAAGTACAGCAGATTTTGTATAATCTGTTAAGCAATGCGATTAAATTTACGCCGGAAGGGGGAAAGATTTCGGTACGTGCGACGATGCCGACGGACGTGGCGGTACGTATTTCTGTGATTGACAACGGCTGCGGCATCCCCCAGGAGCATCAAGAGCAGATATTCGACAAGTTCAGGCAGTTAGACGGTTCGATCACCCGCAGCGGCGATGGTGCCGGGTTGGGGTTGGCTATTTGCAAACAACTGACT
>CAZVXR010000396.1:0-6000 GCA_964630865.1 uncultured Pirellulales bacterium
ACACGGCTTGGACGCGGTTCGAAAATGATCATCACCGGCGACATCACCCAGACCGACCTCGAAAAAGGCCAGACCAGCGGTTTAATCGACGCGTCTATGAAATTGCAGGGTATCAGCGGGATTGGTTTTGTCGAACTGCAACGGGCTGACATTGTACGGCACAAGTTGGTCCATCGCATCGTTGAAGCCTATGATCAGAATAAGAGTACTCAATAAACGGTGACTGAAACTATGATTTTCGGCAAGAAAAAAATCAGCTCACGACGTCAGCAGGTACGAAACACCATGGCGGCGGAACGATCAACGCGTCTTAGCGCTATCGCCAACAGCCCTTATCCGGGCGCGGTTGGAATCCTGATTCTTTTTATCGCCGGCTGTGTCTATTTGCTGGGATTGGACACAACGGATAAAACTATTTTCACCGTTTTATTTTCCAGTTTCAAGCCTCCGCTGGAATTGCTGGCGCTGACGGCGATTGTCGCGTTAATTTGTTTTGCCGCAGCGCTGTATATCAACCATTACCTGCCCCGAATCATCGGACGAGCGTCACGATGTTTGAATTTGGCGGCCTTGTTGTGGATTCTGTTGGCATTAACTCGAATCGGTTCGATGTATCCGGAGTGGCAATATCTGGCAACCGGTGCCGCAATCACCTGCGCAATGATTTTAACGATTGTTTATGACCAGCGGTTTGCACTGGGACTAAGCTTATTTTATTCAATTTTGGCATGTTTTGCCGTCGGACGAATTGCCACGGTCGAATTGTTTTTAACCATGATGTCCGGCGCCGTTGTCTGCTGCTACAGCCTGAAAGAAATTCGCACACGGATGAAACTGGTACAAGTTTCAGCCACTGCCGCAATTGTCGTCTTTGTCATTGCCGCCGCGATGCAAACCATTCAATTGATCCCTCTCGGCGAGCTTTTCGACCGGATGTCGCTGGGGGAACGAATACAACGCGTAACTACCCCGGCAGCGTACGCTTCGGCAATTACGCTTGCTGTCGGCATTGTCATCCAGGCATTTTTACCGGTCATCGAACGGACATTTAAAGTCGCAACCAGTATGACACTGATGGAGTACAGCGACGCCAACCAGCCTCTGCTGAGAAAACTGGCAATCGAAGCTCCCGGCACATTTAATCACAGTTTGCTGATTGGCTCAATGGCTGAAACCGCCGCGGAAACAATCGGCGCCAAAGGGCTTTTATGCCGCGTTGGGGCGTATTATCACGATATCGGCAAGATCAACAAGCCCGATTATTTTGTGGAAAATCAGATGGGTTCAGCCAGTCGCCACAAACAGCTTTCTCCGGCGATGAGCCAGTTGGTTATCGTCGGACATGTCAAGGACGGCGTTGAGATCGCCCGGGAATTCGGTCTGCCGTCTGTGTTGCGGCAATTTATCGAAAGCCATCACGGTACGACACTGATGGAGTTTTTTTACAACGAGGCCCGCAGACGGCAGGATGAAAAATCGACGCAGGTTTCAGAGGCGGAATTTCGATATCCCGGCCCCAAACCACGCACGAAAGAGGCGGCAATTGTAATGCTTGCCGACGCCGGTGAAAGCGCAACACGAACGCTGGTAGAGCCAACGCCGGCAAAAGTGGAATCGCTCGTCCATACCATCGCGATTAAACGGCTGCAAGACGGACAATTTGACGAGTGCGATCTGACATTAAAGGAGTTAAGCCGGATTGAAGAGTCGCTGGCCAAATCGCTGGCAGCCTATCATCATGGCCGCATCGCGTATCCGAACCAAAATGACGCGGATGGCGTTCCGCCTCGATCGGCCGCGAATAATGGCAATTAGCCCCGGCGATACCTATGTGCAAAACGAAACACAACGTTGCGGTACGAATCGCTCGTCAGTCCATCTGCGATGAAATTAACACATCGCAATTGGGTCGGCTTGCGCGTTATGTCTGCAAACGATTCAATGTGGCCAGGGCATCCGTTCAAATCAGCCTTGTGGATGACCCGGCAATTAAAATGCTCCACAAACGTTTTTTCAAAACAGCTAAAACGACCGATGTCATCAGTTTTGATTTGACCGATGCCGACGCAGATATCAATATCTTCGATATTATTATCAATACCGATCAGGCCCGCCGTCAGGCTGCCAAACGCGGGCATTCCGTCGCTGCCGAAACGGCGTTGTACCTGGTTCACGGCCTGCTGCATCAGCTTGGATTTGACGACCTGAGCGATTCAAAAGCGGCGAAGATGCACCATCAGGAGGACGCGATCCTGCAGGAAGCAGGGATTGGCGAAGTTTATTATTCATCAAGGAAAAAATAAATGGATTTGGATAATACAGGCATTTTAATTTTGTTGGTTGCTGGATTAACCGCTTTGTCGATGTTTTTTTCGCTGAATACGCTTGCGATGCGCAACATTACAAAAATCAAACTGCGCGACGCCTTTCGCAGCACAGGCAAAGAAGACCGGCTGGACGCATTTTTGGAACGAAGCGAAGCGATGAGTCTGGCTTGCGGTTTTTTTCGCCTGCTGTGCAATTCGGGCATTATTTTTACTCTGGTACACCTGCTGGCCGACCACCATTATATCATCAGCTTCCTTGTCAGCGCCGCGGTGATTGAAGTGTTTACACTGCTGATTCCTCATTCCTGGTCCAAGCACGCCGGAGAATATATCTTGCCAAGAACCTATCCGATATTGCTGATCTTTATGGCCATGTTCCGTCCAATTCTATGGGCGATGGAACTCCACGATCGATTGGTTCGCCGGTTTGTCGGCGCCCCGACAGCAACATCGGATGAGCAAAAAGAAGAGCAGCTCCTCAGCGCTGTCGAACAAAGCAAAATTGAGGGGGTTGTTGACGAAGAAGAAATGGATATGATCGAGAATGTACTTGAACTGGATGAAACAACGGCCGAGCAAATTATGACGCCGAGAACCGACCTGATCGCCCTGCCGGTTGATTCCAACCTGAATACAACAGTCAAAATTCTCGCGGAACACGGCCTTTCCCGAATCCCGATTTATGATGGTTCCATCGACAACATTCTCGGCATTCTGTACACCAAAGACCTGCTGACCGAACTTGGCAGTAAATCCGACACCATCAACCTGCGTCAGAAAATGCGTAAGGCCTATTTTGTACCGGAATCCAAGCCGCTGCGTGACCTGCTGCGCGAATTCAAGACACAAAAGCTGCACATCGCCGTGGTTCTCGACGAATACGGCGGCACCGCCGGCATCGTAACCATTGAAGACATTCTTGAACAGCTCGTAGGCGACATAGATGATGAGTACGACAAAACCGAACCGGAGGAATTCCGCAAGATCAGCGATACGATTGCCGACGTGGATGCCCGGATGTACATCGACAACGTCAACAGCGAACTGGAAATTCAGTTGCCGGAAGACGAAGACTATGACACCTTGGGGGGATTCATTTTTTCGCATCTTGGTTACATTCCCAAAACCGGAGAGACTTTTGACTACAAGGAACTGCGGCTAACCATTGTTACCGCCGAAGCCAGAAGCATCCGGCGGGTCCGTATCGAAAAGCTATCCGATGATGCAAACAAAACCTCATAAAAAGGTGGGCCAATGCAGGAAAAAGATCAGGCTATTTGTCTTCGCGCCGTCAATTACTCCGAATCCTCGCAGATTGTTACCCTGCTGACCCGCGAACACGGCAAGATTGCCTGTATGGCCAAAGGCTCCAAACGGCCTAAATCGGCAATGGATGGAGCGATTGAAATTTTCTCATTCGGGCCGGTGATTTTTTCTACACCCAAAGAAGATGGCCTAACAGCGCTGAGTGAATTTTGCCAGCAGTTGAGATTTCGCCAGTTGCGGCAAAATCTCTTTGCTCTTAATAGCGGATTGCTGGCGGCCGAGTTGATTGAATCGCTGACAGAAATGAGCGATCCGCATCCGGATTTGTTTGATGTCTTTGCGCATTTTCTTGACGCGGTTGGCGCTCAACAAAATTCATCCGAACAGCTCTGGCGGCTGATCGCGTTTGAAATCATACTCCTGCGGGAACTCGGCATCGCGATAATCACCGACCGTTGTGCCAACTGTGCCGGCACGTTTTCGAACAAATGGAAGTACGCTTATTTTTCCAGCGAAGCCAAAGGGGTAATCTGTCCCGGCTGTGAAAACGCGTATGTCGACAAATTTCGCCTGGATATTGCCTGTGCCGCAGCACTATCTCACCCGGCCAATCTCAATGGACTTTCTGACGCTGCGCTGCACAGCATCCACAAGGCGATGCTCAACCACTTTGCCGCCCTGCTGCATCGTTCGCCCAAAACCGCTGCGTTTTTCTGACCTAAAAGACATACCATCGCAGTTCGTCTGCTGCATCGTTTTTTATTGCCTACGAGCGATTAAAGGGTACAATAGAGGAAAATTAACCACTACTTTTTTAGGAGAAACGACAATGAAAAAAATGATTTTGATGTATTGTATCATCGCCAGCCTAAGTATCACTGGCTGCAGCAAGAAAGAACCCGCCCCTTCGACAAGTCAGGCTCCGGCGGCAATGAAACCCGTTGCTGCCCCGCAGGCGACATTCGATGCCAAAACCGTTGTGCAGGAAACAACCCAGAAGGCCGCAGAGGCAGTTAAACCCGTTGTCGAAGAGGCCAAGCAAGCTTTACAGACCGTCGCGGCAGACATCGACCTGACCAGTTCGATTGACAAGCTCAAACAACAGGCCAAAGGGATGAGTACTGACGCGCTGAAAGCAACCGCAGAAAAATACAAAGCGCAGCTGCTTTCAACGAAGACGAATTTAACCGCCAAGACGGAGAGCTTTGCTAAAATTCCGATGGCTGAAAAACTTGGCGCTGAGGCACAGGCTCTAACCAAAGACATCCAGGCACTCACAGATTCGATGGCTTCCCTGAAAGACCGCCTGATGATTTATGTCGATGCCCTGAAAGCCAAAGGGGTCGATACCAGCAGCTTCACACTGTAAACAACCGTTGCTAAAACAGAAAAGGGGTTTCTCAGTTGCTTGGAAATCCCTTTTTTTTCTATACGCAGAGCATTTATAACTCCGGCACCACTTCCGGATAAACCTGTCCAGTCGGGGTGATTTTAAAGACATAAATCAGGCCCGGACGCAGTTTGGAATACACTGCGTTGCCATACACCGCTTCGATGTCATAGTGTTTGAGCAATTCGGGGTCATTTGCCAATTGCCAGATATGCTCCCAAAACAGCTGCCGGTCTTTGGGCTTAAGCATCTCCAGCAAATCGCCATACCGAGCGGGTTCTCGTCCGGCATCCTCAATCGAAAACCCCTGCTCCGGCGGCATGGTTTCGCCATAAATCCGACGCCACAGATAGAGGGCACGGGCCTTGCCGTCCATCACCATCTGTGATCCGAATTTGACAATCAACGCGTCAAAGTGAACCACATCGCCTTCAATGGTATATTCTTTTTCAAGAATCTTTTTGAGCTTGTCCTTGCGGTCGGTTTCGACAAACCGCAGCGTCGTCAGCGTGCGCCCATCGGCGGCGGTTTCCTGCCGAATCACTTTGGCATAGCCGATCTGCTCTTCGGTCGTCAGATTGGTGATTGACTGCTTAAGCTGCCTGTTTTCCGTCAGGAGCCGCTGAATAGTCATTACACCTTCAAACGCGGTTTTGCCGATATACCAAACGCCGACCCCCAGCGGAATCAGGGCGACCAGCGTTATCATACTGTGTAGCTTCATTTCATTTTATCGTTTCTATCGTTGAGCGGTTAATGATTCAGATAGGCCTGTATCGCGTTGACCGCTTTTTCCCGTGTGGAAAGATCGGGGTACGACGGCATGTCTTTCATGCCTTTCTGTGCCAGAATGCCGGCGGCCAATACACGCACCTCCTGTGCCTGATCGATGGCGTCGGCCAAAATCCGCATCGCTTCCTGCGGCGAATGAAAGCCCATGCCATTGGAAGCGGAAACAAAATCCCAGCGGAATTGTGCGTGTCGGAGCAGGTGTCGAATGGCTTTCAATTCCTCATC
>CAZVXR010000397.1:0-19218 GCA_964630865.1 uncultured Pirellulales bacterium
AATCAATGACCGTTGACGATGTTATTGCCTCCGTGTAAACGGCATGAAACCGAAATCAATTCGTTTTGACCGCGTCTTCGAAAAACACTGGCACAAGTATTTGACGGGGCTCACGGAGAAACAGAAAGAGCATTTGAGGGATCGTCTTGCTGTCTTTAAGGAAGACATTTTCGACAAACGACTTAAGACTCATCGGCTGAAGGGAAATCTCAAAGAGTACTATGCGTTCTCGATAAGTTATTCCGATAGGATTGTTTTCAAGATAATTGAAGACAGCTCAGTATATTTTATTGAAATTGGTAGTCACGACATCTGTTACTGAAAGAACCTCTTTGAACCGTGAGGTTAAAATTGGGGGCAGTTCCCAGCCCCCGCAAAACGCTAAAATGCAAGACCCGCTCCCGCATCATCCGTTTATGGTTCATGGTTAGTCGTTTATCGTTCATGGTTCATCGTTGATGGTTAATCGCTCATCGTTCATTGTTTTAAACAACCAACAAACAACGAACAACAACCAACGAATATCAACCAACTTCCGATCTCCGACTTCCGACTTCTGACCTCTGATCTCTGATCTCCGACTTCTGATCTCAGACCTCCGACCTCAGACTTCCGATCTCAGACCTCCGATCTCCGGTTATCGACCAACAATCAACGAACAACGAACATCAACCCACAAGATTTTCGTAAGTATTGCTGCAAACCCTGAAGGTCTATTTTTCCTGAACCTGTGACCGAGAGGGCGGAGCTGCATCAAGGTAGTAAAGCAACAAAGTGTGTGGCTGAGGAGAGCAGACAATGAGTCAAGTCGAGACATATGAGAAAGAAACGATCATGGTTAAGTCACCGGTTACAGGAAGAATCTGTAATCATCCGGTTAGGTGGTATAAGACAGATGAAATTGTGAAAAAATATCGAGATGGTTATGGATATGATGTGTCGGATTTTTTTAAGGGAGTTAAAAAAATCGGCCTCTACGTTTGCCCTGACACAGGGTACCAGTTTTTCTTCCCAAAGATTGAAGGCAATGGTGATTTCTATTCGTGTATGCAAAAGAAGCCTACATACTACATGGATTGGAAGTGGGAACATGAGGAGGCTATGCAATATATTGTAAAGGGGGATGCTGTTTTGGAAATTGGTAGCGGGGCCGGTGGTTTTTTGTCTGGTCTTGCCAAACAGCGCCAGGTGCATGCATGTGGCTTAGAACTCAATCCGTCTGCAATTGAATCGGCCTCTGCCCGTGGTGTTCGGGTTATAAATGAATCATTAACGCAACACGCCAGTGATCATATCGGGGTTTACGATGTGGTGTGCACTTTTCAAGTGTTGGAGCATGTTTATGATATTAGCGGATTTATTAATGCTGCAGTGGCCTGCCTGAAGCAGGGCGGACGTTTTATCGTTTCAGTTCCTGACAATGACTCTTTCGTAGGAACACTGGATCCGATTAGCGATTGCCCCCCCCATCATGTCGGGCGGTACACAATGGCGTCACTTGAAAAGATCGGAGAATTTTTTGGGTTGAAGAAATGGAGTGCGATAAAGGAACCGCTGCAAAAGTATCACTATTCGGCTGTTGAATTGGTGCTCATCCGGAGGCTGTTTGGCGAGAATCGGTACATCAGAAAACTATGTACGACATTGGGAGGTTATTGGTTGGTTCGAAAAATGGTTGTGACATGTGGTGCCTGGATGAACGGGCATACCCTATTCATGGTGTTTGTTAAAAATTGATGGAGCTAGGCGCATGGGTTTGAAGGTTTCAGTGATTCTTAATGATATGAATCGAACAACGGAGGCGTCATACGGATTTCGTTCGTGGATGCTGCAAAACTGTGATTTTGATTTTGAGGTGGTTTGTACGCTTTTCAACAATCGTAAAGGGTTTTACGAGGAACTTGAGAAAGGTAAAAGCATACATTGTCGGGTTATTTATGATGTACATGCGCCTCCGAAATTCTTCAATATCTCGATCGCCAATAATTTGGGGCTCATAGCTTCGCAGGGTGAGTATGTTTTTTTCTGCAATTCGGACATTATCTACCCCTCAACATACCTGCAACGTGCGATTGCTGAATTGGATCGACGAAAAATCTGTTACGCATGTGGCGCAAGGATGAATCTTCGTGAAGAGTTTATGCGGCGTGTGGTCAAGAATCCAAGCCAGTATACATTGGATAATAATTATGATCGCGACCTGGTTGGTCTCGAATGGGGGTCTCCCGCAATGTTCTTCTGGGGAAACGGATCACCTTGGATGGTTCGGCGAGATGTTGCTCTGGCGATCGGAGGTTTTGCCCCTGAACTTGTGTGCTATGAAGAACGCGATTTTGAGGACAGAGTTATGCACTATCTTCAAAAAGAGCGATTGCAGGATGTTGGTTTTGCGTTTACTTTTCTCTATGGATATCACATTTGGCATCCGCGCGGGGAACTCTATGACATTGGTGCGGCAAGTAAACAGTTGATTATTCAGCGGAGGCAGGCGTTACGGAGTGACAATACAGTTGCACAGGTATCGCTTGCAAGTCGCGAAGAGTTGTTGAGTCGTTTATACGCTGCTGAGCCGCCTGCTTTGCCCAAGCGTCCGCCGGTATGGCGCTCTTTGTGGAGACGGTTTCGCCAAGCGGCTTCGGTCTTGATAAAAGGGAATTGAACGGGAGTCCCGGTGACATGAAAAAACCGACTATCATTGTGACGAGCATTCAGCCTCCGAGCGATTGCATGCGGCAATGGAGCGAAGTGGCCACCAGTCAGGGTTATGATATTTTGGTTGTGGGAGATAAAAAAGGCCCCATCGACTATCCGTTAGCGGGTACTGAGTTATTGTCGTTTTTAAAGCAAACGGAATTGCCTTTCAGATTAGCTCCTTTGTTACCTGTAGGCCATTATGCCAGAAAGAATCTGGGTTATTTAATGGCTATGTATCGTCAGGCACCTTATGTTTTTGAAACAGATGACGATAATGCGCCGATGGAGTCTTGGAGAACCCGTGAATGTGACGTTGTCGCTGATGAAGTGGAATCGAGTACATGGTGTAATGTATATCGATTGTTTTCAGACGAGGTAATCTGGCCGCGTGGTCTTCCTTTGAATGCAATCTATTCCCCAGTGAAGGTATGTCGCGCTTCAAATCTAAAGCGTTCCTCTCCCATCCAGCAGGTTTTGGTGGACCGGGCTCCGGATGTTGATGCGATCTGGCGTCTCTTGAATCAGAAAGAGGTTAACTTCCGGTCACCAGCCCCCTCTGTGGCATTGCCGCCCGGGGTATGGTGCCCCTTTAATAGCCAGGCAACGTGGTGGTGGCCAAAGGTTTATCCTTTGATGTATTTGCCCAGTTTCTGTTCGTTCAGAATGACGGATATTTGGCGTAGTTTTGTGGCCCAGCGGTGCCTGTGGGCTCTTGGCCATTCCTTAGTCTTTCATTCCGCGGATGTCTATCAAATCCGTAACGATCATAACTTAATGCGTGATTTCTCTGACGAAGTGCCGGGGTACCTGAAAAACTGGGCGATTGCCGATATTCTGATAGCTCTTGATCTGACAGGTAAATCCGCATCTGAAGGGTTGTTCCTCTGTTATGAAGCGTTGGTGTCACAGGGCATTTTTGAAAAAAGAGAACTGACGTTGGTTGAGTCATGGATAGCTGACTGTGTGGCGTGTCAATGAAAGCCGACACCAAATATTCGAAATATTACGCGACCGCGCACCTTCGATCAGGGATGAAAGGCCGTTCGGTCACGTCAGGAATTTTTACGTTGTGTTCCCAAGCCGGGCTCTTAGTTTTGGGAATTGTGCGTGGGGCGGTACTTGCCCGTTTGCTGACCCCTGAAGATTATGGGTTACAGGGGATGTTGTTGGCGGTGATTAGTTTCGCTCTGATGTACAAGGATCTCGGTTTGGCGACGGCTACCATACAGGAAAAAGAGATCACGCATCAGCAAGTCAGCAATCTGTTTTGGATCAATACTGGAATGGGGTTATTGTCTGCCCTGGTGGTTGTTGGGTTGGGCCCCGTTTTGGCACTTTTTTACCGTGAGCCAAGGTTGATGGGAATGGCTTTTTTGTTAGCCCCCTCGTATCTGTTAGGCGGCATGACTGCTCAACCGCAAGCTTTGCTTCAGCGTCAAATGCGCTTCGGGACATTGGCCATGATCAATCTGGGTGCGGCAGTCTTGTCGGCCGGCGTGTCGGTGTTGCTCGCGTGGTATGGTTATAGGTATTGGTCGTTGGTATGGATGATTCTCGCCAACAACATCATTATTTTCATCTTGCTGGTCATCACAACGCGTTGGGTTCCGACAACGTTTCGACGTGGGGCGGGTTCCTTCAAAATGGTCCGCTCTGGTGGATATATCACAGTGCTCAATGTGTTTGGGACATTGTGTAAAAACCTTGACAGTGTACTGCTTGGTCGAATGGTGGGTACGGTTGCTTTGGGCATCTATTCGAGGGGGCTCATGGTGTTGGGGTTGGTTGAAACACAATTACGTATGGCCCTTTCGGGCGTGGCGCTGCCGGCCTTGTCGTCTGTACAAGAGGACTGTGACCGATTCTGGAATTATTATCGGAAATTCTTATCGGCACTGGCCTTTCTCTCCATGCCTGTTGCCGTGTTCCTGTTTGTTTTTGCAGACAAGATAATCGACTGGTATCTGGGTGCTAAATGGGGGGCGGTCGTGCCCTATCTGCGGGTGTTCTCAGTGGGGGCATTGATTTCACCTGTTATGCTTAGTTTGGATCGCATCCCTTTGGCGTTAGGGAATAGTCGGCAATATATGTGGACAGGAATTCTGGGGGGCGGGGTAAAGGTTCTTGCGATCACTGTAGGTGCTGTAGGTTGGGGCGCGATGGGATGCGCGAAGGCGATCGTTATCAGCAATTACGTGTTATGGGTGCCTTATTTCATTGTCGCCACATTGCGCACGCCGATTAGAGGAATCAACTACGTTCGCGCTCTTATTGCGCCGCTGGGGATCACTCTTCCAACAGGGGTACTCTTGTGGTCACTACGTGTGTATCTCGGTTTTTCGGAGAGTTTGATGCTTACCATCTGCGAGATGAGTCTGGGGATTGTTCTATTTGTGTTGCTGTTTGTTCTTGTTGATGTTCTCCGCTTGGGGACAGATCTCAATTTTGTCCGGTCGGCTAAGCAGCGGATCATTGATGGTATCCGTAAAACCTGTGCTTGTTGACGCAGTTTTATTGGTGAGGAGTTTTCTGGTGACGCATAAACAAACACAAAGTGCGATCTTTCAGTCCGTTGTATTATTGATAATGGCCGCGGTCATACAGTTGATTTCGTTTAGGGCTGTCTACCCGAGCATTTTTTAGGGTTGGTTTTATCTATGGCGTGTAGATTAGGGATCAGGTGTCCCTTATGTAATTGCAAATTCTGTTTCAGCGGAATGTAAATGATGGCCAGTTTTTTTCATCGGATCATCAATAATGATGTTCCCGTAAGAGTCGATACAGCTATTGTTGCTATGGGTATGGCTCTGTTTGTTTATGTCCTGCGTGAAATTCTGCCAACGCCGTACCCAGCCCTTGCACTCGGCTCAGTGCTTGGCTGCTATCTTGTTTGGCGTACCGATTTTAAGTTCTTTCCTGCCTTAGCGCTGCTGTTCCTGGTGACCGGAGTGATAAGCTTCGTTGTGTTGGTGACAATGTTTTGTGTCGTTTTCGTTCGGTGGCATCGCGGGGGTCTTTCGCGTCAAATTGGGAGATGGCCGGATATTCTGATTATCCCACTTTCCCTGCTTGTTCTCTATATGACCTTTCTTGGCTGTATAAATAAAGGGTTCTACTACAACCAACCTCATTACCTGGAATTATGGTCATTGCTGTCTTTGTATGCATTTTACTACGGAATGGAAATCAGCAGAACCGTAACCCCACGAAGATTACTTTTGCTGTCAATTTCTGCAATTATAGTATTAATGTGCGATATTGCGAACGAGCTCCGCCACTCGGAAGTGATACGAGTGTTGTTTCTCTTTGGCCCCTTCTTCGTTCCGCTTGCAATCTGGGCTTTTGCAAGGAAACGCTGGTGGTATTTACTTTTGGCCGCAATGGGTTGCGCGTTGTTTTTCATCGCGATGAATGTCGGTCTGCCGACATTTACGCTGCAGGGCACAGGGTATCTGGCAGGCATAATGATGGTGCTGTATCTGTTGAGGTTAAAAAAACCTCTTTTCATGTTTCGTTCATTAATCGCATTTTTTGCGGTGTTTGCATTCATGGTATTTGTAATCATTAATATGGCGTCTTATTCTCCCTTGGTCAAATATGGCAGATCAAGCGTGAGTTCTGGTAAACTTGAGGTTATCGACTTTAATTCATTGGTGGAAAAAATCCAAATGAAGATTTTCGATGATCGGGCGGTACTGTGGAGGGCGGCGTGGCTCGACACGACTCGGGCACCTTACCTTGCCCGCTCGTCCGCAATACGCAGCATACGGGGGACTGAAAATGCCGCAGGAGAGATGTTGGGCGATATAGAATATGGAGCACACAATGTTTATTTGGAAATGCTTAGCCGTTTACGGTGGCCCGGGGGTATTCTTTTTAGTGTGTTATTTATACTGTTTGTTGTGCGAGCAGGCGGGCTGCTTTCTGTCTTTCGACCCAACAGTGTAATAATGCCGATGTGTATAACGGTTGTTGCCGTAGGGATATATGGCGGTATGACCGGAACATTTCCGGTTCTGTACACTTTCGGATTCATTTTCATGACACTGGCGGGGGTCTGCTTTCAGGCGCAGAGGGATCACGCCACTGCTCAACTAAGATTTAATTTACCGTCGCAAGAACTATCGGTTAGCAGGGGGAGGATTCAATGACAAGTGAGCACATGAAGGTAGTCTGGCTAACGCCGGTTCTTTTACCGGAAATGCTGCATCACTTGGGACAACAGCCTTCTGTTCGAGCTGGATGGATATCTTCTCTGTTGACAGCGATGCGAATGTTTGTGCCCGAAGTTGGGTTTACGGTGGTGGCTTTGGCCCCTGTAAAAGAGGAAATCCGATTTGAAGTAAATGCCGTTACCTATTTCCTTTTGCCAGGGAAGTATCTGTCGGCTGCGGCAAAATCACGGGTGCTGGCGCGTGCAGCCGGAATCGTTCGTGAAGCGCAGGCCGATATCGTTCATGTTCATGGGACAGAATCATTTTTTTCCCTGATGGCGTGCGAGAAAGACGCAAAGGTGCCGGTGGTTGTCTCCATTCAAGGGCTTCTGTCGAAGTGCCTGCCGTACCAGTGTGCCGGATTGTCCTTGCGGGAGAAACTGACTTGGCAGTGCTCTCTCAGGGATATTCTTGCCAGGCAGGGGCCGTTGTGCGTTTGGTGGTCATGGCGAAAAAAAGTTCCGGATGAACTCCGGGTGCTGCGTGAGGGGAGGTATTTTATCGGTCGGACGCGATGGGATAGGGCCAATGTGCTGGCACTGAATCCAAATGCAAGCTATTTTCATGGGGATGAAGTTTTGCGCCCTGTTTTCTACATGGAGCATGCACGTCCAGCCACAATTTCGCCGTCCATTCTGCTCGTGGGACGAGCCGCGCCAATCAAAGGGATCACTGTTTTTCTTGATGCGCTGGCGATTCTTCGCCGGCGCGGGGTCTGTTGCAAGGCAAGAGTCTTTGGCCGCTTTAATCCTAAGGACGGGCTGGGTGCTGTTTTGCTGCGTCGTGTGCGCGCGTTAAGGCTTGAAGGCTGCATTGAACTGATTGGCAACCAGACAGATGAAAACGTCGCGAAAGAACTGGCAGCCGCAACTGTTTTTGTTCATCCGTCATTTGTCGACAACAGCCCAAACAGCATCTGCGAGGCTATGCTGGTTGGTACGCCTGTTGTGGCAAACTCTTGCGGCGGTATGCCCAGCCTTATACGACATGATGAAACGGGGATCCTTGTCTCATCCGGGGATCCGGAAGTATTAGCTGAAGAAATCGTGCGGTTGTTGGAGAACCCGGTCAAGGCTAGGGAATTGGCTGAACGCGGACGACAAGAGGCTTTGATAAGGCATGATCCAGGGCGGGTGGCACTTAGGCAGGCTAATATTTATTCGGAAATTCTGCAGAATTTTCAGAATAAGGGAACTGAGGGTTGATGATAAGGGCCATTGCAGCAGCAATTCAAGCACAAGTGGCAGGGCGAATTGCGCTTGGCAAGTTAGGCGATGTGCGCTGTACATCGCCTTTTGTCACGCAGAAGGTGCTGAACGCGGCTAGTAGATGGGGCAGCAATTTGCCGCCACGGTTCCGACCGCGGGTGGTTTTGGATGTCGGCGCTAATGCTGGAACGGTTTCCGAGGAACTGTTTCAGATCTACAAGCCTGAATTTATTGGCATGGTTGAAGCCAATCCTGTTCTCGCTAGAGGATTGGAGAACCGGAAGTTGAATTGCCGCACGAGAGTGTTCACCTGTGCGATGGGCGAAAGAAATGGCACAACACCATTTAACATTGTGCGAAAGGGAGACGGAGATAACTTTGCCTCCAGTTCAGTGTTGGCAGTGTCGGACGAAGCCAAGGCATTATGGAAGCTAAAGGAGACGGAAATCATAACAATCCCCATGCGGACACTTGATGACGTTTGGCGTGAATGCGTGGCCGGTGAAATACTCGATCTCCTCAAGCTTGACGTTCAGGGATATGAACCGCAAGTCCTGATGGGCGGTGAGGGAACCTTGCCGAAAACCAGGGTCATTGTCGCTGAGATGTCGTTCTTTCGGGAGTATAAGGAACAGTGGCTGTTTCGCCGATTTTATGAGTTTTTGAATGATCGCGGATTTGAACTGTCTGCCATGTATGAAATTACACGCCGCAACGGCTGGGCCCCTTTGCAGTGTAACGGTGTGTTTGTGAATACGAGAATGCAGGAGGTTGCATGAGTACCCCGCTGTTCACCGTCTTTACGCCGGTCTACAACCGTCGAAATACCCTTCATCGGGTCTGGGAAAGCCTCTGTGAGCAGATCTGCCGTGATTTTGAATGGATCGTTGTTGACGATGGTTCCACTGATGGTGTCGGTGAATTGATAAAACAGTATCAAAGCCAAGCAACGTTCCCGATGACTGTAATAAAGCAGACTAACCAAGGCAAGCATATTGCCTGGAACAAGGCGGTCACTATTGCCAAAGGAGAGTTGTTTGTTCCAGCGGATTCGGATGATTCGTTTATTCCGACAGCGCTCGAGCGGTTTGCGGTTTTATGGGACAGCATCCCAGCAATGGAGCGAGTCAACTATTCAGGAATCAATTGTTTGTGTCAGGATCCAGATACTGCTGATATTATTGGAAATTGTTTTCCACAAAATTTAATGGTCACCAATAATCTGGAATTATTTTTTCGCTACAAGGTCACCGGGGAAAAGTGGGGGTGTATCCGCATTGATCTCCTTAGGAAACTCCCATTTCCTGAAATTCCGGGAACCAACTACCCGGCTACTTATCTTTGGTATTCTCTAGCTAGAAATTATCATGTTTTCTGTGTTAACGAAGTTCTTCGTTATTATTATCAAGATCAACCCAATCACATTTCTGCTGGAAAGGCCGGTGGAACAGGGAGACCAGCCACTATCCGCAGACATTTTTTTTGTTGGCATTTGAATACGAATTGGGACTATATTGGTCTCCTGCCTTTAGGGCGTATTAAAGCCTTAGCTGGAGCTGCACGCGCAAGCATGGAAATGCCCGGAGGAGTACGTCAAAGCCTTCTTGAACTTCAGGGAGCGTTTCGGCGATTTCTGTTCTTACTGATGTTGCCAGTGGCCCATCTTTACTGGCGTCGCTGAGGCTACAATGAAAGTTTTGTTCATTGCCGACGCGGTCAGCCTGCCACATGGGATGGCCTCAACCCAACGATTGCTTGCCTTGGCGCGAGGGCTCAAGGAAGCGGGGGCCGGGGTGGAAATCCTGCTTTTGCGTCCCACTGAAAATCCCGACCAGCCGCGAAATCTGGCCGCTGAGGGTGTTGTCGCAGGTATCCCCTTCCGCTACCTGGCAGGTTCCTCTTTGTATGCCCGGACATGGTGGGGTCGTCGCATTCAGGAGGTCCGCGGTTTGGCAGTAGCCCTGCGAGCCTTGCCGTCAAACGGGAAAGGTTTTCGAGTTATTACTTACAGTCGGCATTTTTCCACTGTTGGCCCTATATCATTCATCTGCAGGCAGAGGGGGATTCCTGTGGCAGTGGAACTCTGCGAATGGCCTGAAACCCAGCCTGCCACAACCCGGTTGATCCGTTGGCGTAAGCGTCAGTTCTGCCGGCAGGTCGCCCGCTTCGCTGATGGTTTTATTCCAATTAGCCGTTTCATCGAGGAGCGCGTGTATGAGCAGGCCACTCGACTAGGAAAAAAAATCCCATCATTACGTGTTCCTATTCTTGCAGACCCGCAGGAGCGGTTGGATGAGGAACTGCTTCCTTTTATGGATACACCATTTTTGCTGTTCAGCGGCAGCGGCGCATATCGCAAGACGATCGAATTTGTTCTCGAAGCCTTTAAAACAGTGAGCAACAAGTACCCTGCCCTGTGCCTGGTAATGACAGGCATGACGGAGAAGGAACATGAGGCAATCCGGAGTTGGGTTGTGGCAAAAGGCCTGACAGGTCGCGTTGAACTTGCCGGTTTCATTTCCCGTAACGCACTTTTGACCGCTTATCGGAAAGCCGAGGCCTTGCTCATCCCCCTTTTTGGCGATGCTCAGTCTCAAGCACGTTTTCCAACTAAGCTTGGCGAGTATCTTCTCTCTGGCTCTCCCGTGATCGCCACTGCTACAGGGGAAATCCCTGATTTGATCGTTGATCATCAGACGGCTTTTCTCTCCCCTCCCGATTCGGTGCAAGAATTTGCAGGGGCTATCTTGGCAGTACTGGCTGACCCCGTTATGGCCAGACGCGTGGGCGAAGCCGGACATTGCGTCGCAATGAAAGAGCTTGATTTTCGGAGTCATGGCCAACGGATAGCAGAATGGCTGGTTGGACTGAAAACTCAAAGCTCCCTTCTCACATGATGGTGCAATCAAGGTTCCGGTACAGCCTATGAGCAACCGTATTTGCTTTGTCTCTCCATTTGCCTTTCCGCTGCTTTGCGGGCAGGGAAGCGGCGCGGGTGGTGCTGAAAGACAGTTTTTTCTGTTTGGGCGCGGTTTGACGAGGTTAGGCTGGGATGTCCGTTTTATCACCCACACGCCACCTGCCGCTCTGGCGGGCCTGCCCACAGAGTTCCCCGTATACCCGGTTCATTTCGGCTATTTGGGTGGCAGCAAGACCCAGATGCCGCTGGCTTTGCTCGGGCTGTGGCGGGCCATGCGGCGAGTAGATGCGGACTACTATGTGCTGAAGACTCCTATCCACCTTTTACCTTTAATGGTTCTGTATGGCCGGTACTGTTACCGAAGGGCTGTTTTCTGGGGGCAAACGACCTATGTATCATGCGGTCGACAAGCGAAGCAAAATGGTTGGCCTCAAAAGCTTGAGTCCTGGGGGATCAAGAATGCTGACCTTGTCATTGCTCAAACCAGAAAGCAGCAGATGGATTTCCAGCGAGACTATTCTGTAGGATCAATAATTGTACGAAGTTTTGCTGAGCCCTTAATTGTGGATCAGAAGGCCGAAAGGACACTGCCTAATGAAGACCGGATCGATGTACTATGGGCGGGGAACCAACTCACCAATAAAAGGATGGATGTTGTACTTGAACTGGCCAGACAGGCACCTGAGTATCGGTTTGCTCTGGCAACAAAAATTACCGATTCTGTACAATATGCAAAGACGCTTACAGATGCTCAATCTATACCCAATATGCTAATGCTTGGCGAAGTACCTCATGTTGAAATGGAAAACTGGTTCAGGCGTACGCGGGTTTTACTCAATACTTCAGAAAGAGAAGGTTTCCCAAACACGTTTCTTCAGGCTTGGATGAATGGGATACCCGTTGTGTCTTTGTGCGTCGACCCGGATCATCTCATTGAAAAAAAGATGCTGGGAAAAGTTGTCTCTCCAAGTTATTCAGCTGAATCCGCTGGAGACCCATCCGTGCTGGCCGCATCGATTGTGGATGTGCTCAGAGAACTTCTGAAAAACGAACAATTGCGCTTAAAGATGGGTGAAAATGGAAAGAGTTATATCAAAGAGAATCATGCGAGCGAGAGAGTTGTTCTCGCACTCATCGATGCTCTAAGAGGAGCACCCCCTAAAAGTTCTTAATAATCTGAAGTGTAGCATTATATGAGTTGATCAGTCTGCCAGAGGAGACCCTATCGATGAAAAATGTTTTTGTGAAGTATATACTGCTCATTCTCTATTATGCTTTTGCCCGGCATCTCCCCGTTTCGTTCATTCCAGGAGGAGGGATTTGGCGTAAAATTCGATATTTTATTTGCCGGCCTTTATTTCTTTCGTGTGGTGCGGATGCCAACATAGAATCTGGAGCACAATTTGGCTCAGGGCAGCAATTAAGTATCGGAGATAAGTCGGGCCTAGGAATTAATTCGATGCTCGTAGGTCCCATCCTGATCGGATCAAATGTTATGATGGGTCCCGACGTTATCATTCTAGCACGCAGCGGCCATAATTATGACCGTTTTGATATTCCCATGAATCTTCAACCTTCGCGGGATGATCGCCCAGTCAGAATCGGCGATGATGTATGGATTGGAGCAAGAGTAATAATTTTACCTGGGGTCGCGATCGGATCAGGTGCAATTCTAGGAGCTGGGGCGGTCGTTTCTAAAGATGTACCCAATTGGGCCATCTGTGTGGGCAATCCTGCGCGAGTTGTTAAGTTCAGAAAAAATAACGCGCTTTAGTTAAAGCAAAATGCCAATAAAGAGCATAGCAGGGCATTTTTTCGGATGGTTGACCCGAGTATTTTATTGTGTGGATCAAAGTAAACGGATTGTGATGGTATTGAGATAAAATTTTTGGCTCTGTTATTTAAATTCAGCATGCTGAATAGGATAAGGGGAACCTTATGAACTTTCTTCATATCCACTGGGGCTTTATTGTGGGCGGGGTCAGTCGCTATGTCCAAGCCTTGGAGCGATTGTCCGCGGAGCACGGAGTCCGCAGCCACAGCCTGTGCATCCTGGATTCGCGCTGGCAGACAGATGCGGAATGTCTTAGCAGCTTAGAACATACACGAATCCCGATCCGAGGGCGACTTGACCGCTCATGGATCGGGCCCGTGCGAATCAGCAACAACGTGATGATCGGGTGCAACGCGGTCGTTACGCGTGACATACCGGACGAAGCCACCGCGGTGGGCATTCCGGCTCGTGTGGTCAACTACAGGGGAAGCCACGGCACCATCCATTACAGGAAACCGCGCGGATGCTGAAACAGGAGACATACCGGGCTTTACGCAACCTGCCGGTAGGCTGGCTGACCCACGCTAACCATGCGAGAGACCGAAGCGAAAAGTGGTTCCATTACGGGGTGGAAATAGGTTTGCTAACATGCTCGGTTCTGGCAATGGCTGCAATCAACTGCTTAAGCACGGTGAGCATTATCGTGGCAACCTGTGTCGTTCATTCCGTGTGGTGGGTAGTGAACGGCAACTGCCATGTCTACCTGCTGGACAGCTTCGTTTTCATCCATAACGCCGGCCTGGCCAGAACCATGGCTTACATTGAATGGTGTAATCACATGTTTACTCAGACAGGTTGTGTTCGAGCCATTCTGATCTATGGAAGTTTCTGCAGACAAAAGTTCCATGGGCGAAGCGATCTCGACCTGCGAATCGTGAGGAAATCTGGAGCCTTGGCGGCGATGGCTATATTGCCTATGGCGGTTGTGGCGCGTTTGGTGTCCGTGCTGCGCGGCGTGCCAACCGATCTTCAGGTTGTTGATAGCTACCAGTTCCTGGACAGGCAAATGCGGTCGGACGAGAATCCGATCGTCGTCTATAGTGATACGCAGTGCCCAACGGTCAAGATGGGAATGTCGTTCTCTGAAGTTCAATCGAATCCACAAGTCGTTTTGGAGAAGCGTGAAAGTCCTTAACCTAATCTGGGGGTTTAGCCTCGGCGGCATCGGAAAATGCTTCCTGACGTATGCCGGACTGGGCTCTGTCGATTCGAGGCTGGACATTCATACGGCCTGCATTGATCTTAGCATGGGCTGCGATCTCTCGCCGCTGCGTAAGATCGGCGCAACGCTTATTCCTATCCGCGGTCGAGGCGACTTCTCTTGGGTTGCCCAATGCAGTGATCTGGTCAAGCAGGTGAATCCCGATGCAATTTTCACGCACGGGTTCAACGGCCCGGTTGTTATACAGGTCCTTCGCTGGCGACATGGCGTGTCCACGCCCATGCTCTGTTCGTACCACAGCGAATACCATCCGCCGAGCTTTAACCGGAGATTTGTGGCACCCCTGCTGAACACCGCCATGCATCACTTGTACCGACGTCAGGCGAAAGGAATCGTGACTGTGGCGGACTGCAACAAGGCTTTCTTGGTCCGTTGTGGAGTGTCGGAAGACAGGGTGACCGTGGTGCACAACGGGATACCGTGGCAGCCACTTCCGGTCAATAGCATATCGGTTCAGGAACTCCCCGGTGAATTGACCGTCGGCATCGCATCACGCCTGGACCCTATCAAGGGCTTGAAGTACCTGATCTCCGCCGTGGCGGCCGTTTGCGCTCAGGGCATCAGGCTGCGCCTTGTTCTGATCGGCGACGGACCCCTGGAAGAGGACTTGCGGCGGCAGGTGGCGGCACTCGGCTTGGGCGATGTCGTGCACTTCGCAGGCTACCAGGCCGATGTCGAAACCCGGCTCGCTGCCTGGGACATCTTCGCCCTGCCATCTTTGTCGGAAGCCCACTCCGTTTCACTGCTCGAGGCGATGCGCGCGGGCAAAGCCATCATCGCAACAAATGTCGGCGGCAACCCTGAATCGGTGCGTGACGGCGTGGAAGCACTGCTGGTGCCGGCTGCAGATGCCAAAGCCCTGGCCGACGGACTGGCACGTCTGGCTTGCGACAAGACGCTGCGCGAACGCCTCGGGAATGCGGCACGCAAACGGTTCGAGGCGGATTTCACCGAAGAGGTCATGAAGCGCAAGCTGGCTGATTGGCTGCTGAGGTTTGAATGACCATAGCGATCTACACAGTGGGGCTCAATGATGCCAATGCCCGTCTCATGCCGTGGCGCACAGTAACAGAGGTGGCGAGACACTGGCAGGAGCAGGGTTTGGCCGTTCGCGTTTTCTCCGGAGGATTGGGCACGGGCGAGACCAACCTTGGGGGCGTCAACGTCATCAACGTGCGGAAGCCCGGAATCGGTGAAACAGGTACGGCGTTCGATCGGATTCTTGCCGAATACGGTGTTGAACGGCTCTACTTTCCGGTTGCGCCCAGCCCCGTGAACCGGTGGGTGCGGGCCATGCCGCAGCGGACCGGCGTTAGGCTGGTCTGGTACATGCCTGGCGCATGGTACGGCTGGCGGCAGATGCTGGTGGCCTCGCGTCACCTGGCGTGGCGGTCGGTCCTGCCGTACTGGCGGCAGGCGCTCTGGCCCAAGCGGATATGGACGCGCCATCTGCTGGCTTCCGGCGATACCCCCCTCATCGCCATGACGAGCTTTACAGCCGACCGCTTGGTCGCGGCGGGCTATCCCCGGCGGTTGGTTCACGTGATTCCCCCTGGCAAGGACGCCGAAGCATGCCCGGCTGGCGTAGCGGAGAGATTCGCAGCACTGGCGCCGGCGCTGGCCGGGGAACCCTTCTTCCTTTTCTTCGGCCCGCCAAATCCAATCCGCGGAGTGGTTCAACTCATTTCGGCCTTCCAGCGTTTCGCGGCGGCATCAACAGCGGGCAGGCTGGTCTGCCTGTTTCGCGCCGACAGCAACGTTGATTCCGGGCCCGTTCGGCGACTCGTGGAGCGGGCAGGCCTGCAGGACAGGCTTCTGGCTTTATGGGAATCCGTGGGCGCGGCCGATCTGCATGCCTTTCTTCAGCACTGCCGGGCCGTGGTGAAGCCGTTCCTTCTGGTGCCGTCCGAGATCCCGCTGGCGGTTATTGAGGCCGCGCAGCACGGCAAGCCGGTGTTCGGCTTCGGTCCGGATGGCACCGCTGCATTCATTGACTGCTTTGGATTGACAGCGCGCCATGGGGATGTCGAGGGCCTGACATCCGCCATGCTGAGCATGATGACTGACGATGAGCTGTATGCGGAAAAATGCCGCGAGGCGCGGGCGGTATATGAGCGGCATCCGACTTGGGATCAGGTGGGGCAACAATGGCTGGATGTTTCTCACCCGCACACGAAGCCGTGAGTGGGAAGAACGCAAGATGCAGCGTCGAGCGTCCCCGCCCGTTTTAGAAAGACTGATCATTACAGAATGCACACGACCATCCCTACACGATAGCAGGCATCCTGCTCCATTTAAGATCAAGACTACCCCCATTATGTTTAACTGACAAATAACGATGCAATCCTCAATTCCCATCATCTGCCTCGTCGGTTGCGACGGATCCGGGAAGAGCACGCTGGCGCGACATGCCGTGGAAGTATTGCGTAGCCTTGGTCGGCGGCCAGTCCTTGTATGGTCGCGCTTCAACAACCTTACGTCCAAGCCCCTGCTGGCTCTTGCCAGGCTTACCGGCCACAACCGCCGGGAGACCCACGGGGGCATACCATTCGGCTACCACGATTTTCAGTCCGCCGCCTGGTTGCGCTGGTTATTTCCCCGACTCCAGGCCATCGATGTCAACCTGGCCACGTGCGTCAAGTTGCGTGCAGCGCGGCGGGCTGGGGACATCATCGTGTTGGAGCGCGGTCCGTGTGACACGTTGGCGGACGTGATCCTCGATACCGGCGACTTTAGCCTGGCCAACAGCCGATGTGGTCGCTGGATCACCGAACAGGTACGCGGGCGGGGGCAGGTGTTCTGGATCGTGCGGCCCAGGGAGGCTATCCTGACGAGCCGCTGGGAACTCATGTACGACCGGCGCCTGGACGACAAAATCGCCATCTACGAGATGCTGGCGGCGCGGCTCGACTGGCAGAGGCTCGACAACAACCGGCCGTTGGCAGAGACGAAGGAGTGTCTCGCTGTGGCGCTGACAGCGTTTCTCGCCCGTCACGATGCGGCCCGGCAACCGGGAGGACAGGAGCCATGAGCATATCCATTCTGATCCTGACGCTGAACGAGGAGGTCAATCTCGAGGCGTGCCTGGCTTCGGTCAGGTGGGCTGACGATATTGTGGTGTTTGATTCTTTCAGCTCCGACCGGACGGTCGCGATCGCCAATGCCGCCGGCGCGCGGGTTTTTCAACGCACGTTCGATAATTACGCCAACCAACGCAACCATGCTCTCCAAGACGTCACGTTTCGGAACGCATGGGTGTACATGATGGATGCCGATGAACGGATTCCTGATGATCTGCGTGCCGAAATGCTGGCTGCGGTTGCCAACGCGCCCGCTGATGTAACGGTGTTCCGACTTCGACGGAAGGACTTCCTGTTTGGGCGGTGGTTACGACGGAGTTCAGGGTATCCGACATGGGCTGCCCGTCTCTTCCGGAAGGGTAGCGTGTGGGTGGAGCGGGAAATCAACGAAGAGTTGCATACCAACGGTAAGGCTGCGAATCTCGCCGGGCATTTCATCCATCTTCCGTTTAATACCGGGGTGGTACACTGGTTTCACCGTCACAATCGGTATTCCAGCATGGAGGCTGTGTGGTTGCTTCAGGAAATCCGCAATCCGCTGAGTTGGTGCGACCTCTTCAACAGGGATCCGACTGTTCGGCGAAAGCATATCAAACAGCTGGCCTACAGGCTGCCGGGACGTCCCCTGCTGGCCTTTGCCTACCTGTATGTTGTGCGCCTTGGCTTCCTCGACGGCATTCCCGGCCTGCACTACTGTCTGCTGCGGATGATGTATGAGTACATGATCGACATCAAAGTGAAGGAGCTGCGCCGCCGACAGGATGGACTGCCGGTTTAGGACCAAGGGTAGTCGGTTCGAGCGGGGTGGGGGCCGGTCTTGGCGCTGGGCTCTCAGGTTTCTGTATATGTATATACTGAAGCGGGGATTTCTTGATGGCATTGCCGGTCTTGATATGTGCCTATTCATGACCCGCGATGAGCTCGAGATTTCACGCCGATTTAGAGTACTGATGGAGGAAGCCAAGTGAATATCTCCGTCATCACCGCCACCTTCAATTCGGAGGCAACAATTGCGGACTGCCTGCGGAGTGTCTCCTCACAGACTCAACCGGTTGAGCATATTATCATCGACGGTGCATCTGCGGACAAAACCTTGGAGATCGTTCGCAGTCTTTCTCCGAAAGCCCAAATCCGCTCCGAGCCGGATGACGGCATCTACGATGCCATGAATAAGGGCATCCGGCTTGCCACGGGCGATATCGTGGGAATCCTCAACTCCGACGATTTCTATGCCGGACCACAGGTGCTCGAAAGAGTTGCGGATTTGTTCCTCAAAAGCGACGCCGAAGCCCTGTTCGCCGATCTGGTGTTTGTGCGGCCCGACAACCTGAATCGGGTGGTGCGCTACTATTCCGGGGCGGGCTGCACCCCGGATAAGTTTGCCTGGGGGTGGATGCCGCCCCATCCGACCTTTTTCGTCCGGCGGGAGTTGTACGAGCGGTATGGGCTCTTTCACACGGATTACCGGATCGCCGCGGATTACGAGTTGATGGCGCGCTTTCTGGCCCGACACAAGGTGCGGTACGTTTACCTGCCGGAAGTGATCGTGCGGATGCGTACCGGCGGGGTCAGCACCCGCAGCCTGCGGAGCAGCTGGATCATGAACAGGGAGATTCTGCGGGCATGTGCAGAGAACGGCATTTCGACAAATATGCTGAAGGTGTATTCAAAATACTTCCGCAAGGTGAAGCAATTGTTTGAGAGGCCCGCATGAAGGTCCTTGTCACCGGTGCAACCGGCTTTGTCGGAACGGCGCTCATCAAACGGATGGGCCATGAAAATTTTCATGTGCGCGCGGCGGTGCTGGCAGACGAGCGGACCGACCTTCTGCCGGGGGCGGTTGAAAAAGTTGTCGTGCAGCCGCTGTCGAACACGGCGGAGTATGCCGGGGCCCTGCACGGCATTGATGTTGTGGTGCATCTGGCGGCCCGGGTCCATGTGATGGATGAACATGCCGCCGACCCCCTTGCGGAGTTTCGCAGGGTCAATGTTGCCGGCACGGAGCGGCTGGCGCGGCAGGCTGCCGGCGCAGGGGTGCGGCGGTTT
>CAZVXR010000398.1:0-1933 GCA_964630865.1 uncultured Pirellulales bacterium
TACCTGCCGAACTCACCGAACACGCCGCCACAATCACCCCCGCCACCGCAAAACTGATCAACGCAAACTTTTTCATTGTGTCTTTTTCCTTTCTTGTTCAAATTTATTTAGAATTTAGTAACACTTTAGCCAACTGTCTGCTGGCGCCTTGTCATTCCCGCGAAGGCGGGAATCCAGCGTAAAAACATCATCCGCCGTGGGCGGTTTCCATATTTTTGCGCACGGCTCAGATGTTACAGAATTTAGGGCTTATTATTTAGAATTTTCCTCAGTCCCGTCCAAAAACATGAGCCACAATCAACCCGATCAAAGCCATCACTGGAAATACCATAAGACTCATAATTCACCTCATCATTTAAACACTTGTTTATTTCTATCTGTGAAATATATAAACAACCCGCGTGCCATCCCCCCCAAAAAAACGTATCTTATTTAATTATAATTGGTTATGGTTTAAGCAGAAGTGAAATTATAGAAGTGATTCGAGATTTCGATTGCATTTAATGTATATTGAATATACATTTTATGTCTACAGAATCATAAAAAAATAACAAGCAAAACAAGAGGCAATACAACCAGATTCCATGCCGCCCGACGATCAAGCGAGTGGCGCCATACCTGATCAAATGCGAAGCATAAGCCGCATTAATATATAAATTACGGTTACAGCCAGTGAAAGATATTCTATTAGCTCTTCAGGTTCATTGAGGTTTTTGATTAAATCCCGGCCAATCATTACGGCTTTTTCATCAATCTGGTAATGTGCGGCCAGCCGCTCCATTTCCCCTTTGTCCAGCCAGATACAATCGCAGGTGTCGCAGCGGTCGATAAATACGTTGGAGTCATACGCATAGTTGGCTTTTTTCATCCCCTTGCCGCATTGCGGGCATAGCCGCACCGGCTCACCCTTGGGTTTAGGCAGTGGTGTTCTGGAACCCAACCCGATGAGCTTGTTGGGCTTGATGTCTTTTTCCGCCGCAAGCCGTGTGGCCAGATGCCGCAGCATCTTCGTTTCGACCCATATCCCGCGGCATTCCTTGCACGCCAAAAACGGCAGATACTGAAACTTCATCGCTTCCAAACTATGATTGCATACCGGACAATCCATCTTATTTTGCACACACCTTTTGTTTTTTACCCTTTACCTTTTTATTTTTCTACCAGCCTGACAAACCCTCCCTCTTTTCAAGGGAAACTGTCGCGCCGGTGCCCTGCTTGTTTCTGACAAGCAGGAATCGATTCTTAGTGCACCCTGCTTACCCAAGCGTAAGCAGGCCACCCGCCCCCGAAAGGGCGAAAGAACCCGTTCGGAGTAGGGGCGAACCTGCGTGTTCGCCCGCAATGTAGCCGAAGCTTCCAGCTTCGGACAAGATTTCTCGTTCTTTCCTCTGACTCCCGACTTCGCTTCCGCAGGCATTCCTCTTTTATTCTACAATCTAAAATTTTCATTCTACAATTTCATCAGCCCACGCAGCAGGCGCTATAATATAGCCACGCCGGCGTAAGCCCGTGGAACCCAAACGCATCCGCCACCCCATAGAGCCTGCGCAGCAGGCAGCATATTTTTAGACCCCCAAGGGGTCGTAAGTCTCATAGCCGGACGGCGTAAGCCTCCGGAAAGGGAACTTGTTCATTCTGATAAGCCCCGAACGGGCGAAAGTAGTTGAACTTTTCTACTATGCCATAACACTTGATTTTGTATGTTGTCATTCCCACGGAGGCGGGAATCCAGCGTATAATAGCCTCCGTCAGGGACGGTATCCTATTTTTTTGCACACGGCTAAAATGTTAACCAATTTCAAATCTGAGATTTCCGTCTGGCTTCTTGACTCCAGACTTCCGACTTCTATTTCCATATCCAATTTAAATTCCCGCCATCCAATGCTCCCCAAACAGCGCCAAATCCGCCATATCCACAACCCCATCCCCGCTC
>CAZVXR010000399.1:0-8934 GCA_964630865.1 uncultured Pirellulales bacterium
ATGCGGGTCAGGACTTTATAGCCTTTTTCGGTAACTAAAATATCGTCTTCGATACGGATGCCGAGTTTGCCTGATTCATACGATCCCGGCTCGATGGTGATGACCTGTCCTGGCGCGAAAGTCTCTTTCTTTGCCAGACTCGAAATGCGGGGAGCTTCGTGGACTTCCAGCCCGATGCCGTGGCCGGTGCCGTGGCCATAGATGGCGACTTTAGCGTCAGCCAGAACTTTTCGACACGCCGCATCCACATCCGCCATACGGACTCCCGGCTTGACCATTTCAATTGCGGCCTTCTGGGCGGCGGCGACGGCCTCGTATGCTTTGCGATAATATGGAGCGGGTTTGCCGACAACAAAGCATCGCGTGATGTCGCAGGTGTAGCCATCATACTTACAGCCAAAATCGATCAAGATTGTATCGTTTTGTTTGAGTTTCCGCCCGCCCGGCTGGTGGTGATTCCGTGAGGCATTGGCGCCGAAGCAGACAATCGTGTCAAAGCCCGCTGTCCCGCCGAGCATCTTCATATTAAAATCCAGTGCCGCAGCCAGTTCGGCTTCAGTCATTCCTGTCTTCGCCAGCGGCAACGTTCTCCGCAGTGCCGTCCACGCGATTTTCGCGGCGGTTTCAATCGCTTTGACTTCCTCGGCGGTTTTAATTGCCCGCTGCGGTTCGACCAATCCGCCTGTAGGGATGATCGTGCATTTAATGGTCTTTTTAATCGTTTTTAGGAGACTAATCGGTGCGGTATCTTCCAGGCCCAGTTTTCGAATGCCTCTATATTTTTCGATAAATTGCATTGCCGCCGCGGCCAGCCCGCCTTTTCGCTCAAAAACCGCACATCCCTTGCATTCCCCGCGTGCTTGTTCTGTATAGCGGCTGTCGGTAATCAAGACCGCTTTCTCCGGCAAGACCAGCAGCCAGCTATCATGGCCGGTAAAGCCGGTCAGATACCGAATATTCTCAACCGACAGAACAATCATCGCCGGGATATGTTGCTGTTTTAGCCCTTTTCGGAGCGTTTGAAGCCTCGTTTTTGCTGTAGCCAAATCCACGTTAACACCCTTTCTATGACAGATATTATCGGCGTTTTGCATCCCGACGGATAAAACTGGGGATTTTAGATTTTTCTGGGGAAATTTTCCCCGCCCGGCGGTTTTATTATGTAAGATTTAATCGAAAGGAATCGAACAAGGAAACAAAAAAATTATAAAAAGGTCTCCTCCTCTCCTGTCTTCCTTGCAAGGACGCTTAGACGGGGCTGTTGTCCGCCGGGGGGCGGGCGTCGGTCCCGTCCTTTTTTTATTGTCCAATCCGCCATTTCCGTATAAAATACCCTCACAGTCAAAATTTTTGAAACTATATCAGCCCGAAGGGCTGTCTTTAATTTTGACTTTTTACTTTTAACTTTTGAATTGATATATGATTCCATTACGAACCAGCATTACCCCGAAGCACACGCCGTATGCCAATTATCTGCTGATTGCCGCCAATGTCGTCGTCTTTCTGCTGTCTTATGGCCCGCACAAGGTCTTTAGTCCCGAACTCGGAAGCTACGTTGCAGAGCCTCTGCAATCCTGGGCGCAGCAATTTATGCTTGCTCCGGTTCGGCCGTATATCTGGCAATTTGTAACCTACGCCTTTCTGCACGGCAGTTGGATGCACATTATCGGTAACCTATACTTCCTCTATATTTTCGGCAACAATGTCAATGACCGGCTTGGTAATGTCGGCTATCTATGCTTTTATTTCGGCGGCGCTGTCTTTTCCGGCCTTGGACATACCCTGATTAGTTCCAATCCCGTACTTGGAGCCAGCGGAGCCGTTGCCGCGGTTACCGGGGCGTATCTGGTGCTGTTTCCCAACACAGTAATTACCGTGTTATTTATGTTCTTCTACTTCTGGGATACCTTTGAAATTCGCGCGTTGTATTTTATCGCCTTTAAGCTGATTTTCTGGGATAATATCCTCGAGCCGCGGTTTTCCAACCAGCCGGTAGCGTATGACGCTCATCTGGCGGGTTTTCTGTTTGGTATCGTTGCTCTGTTTTTCCTGCTGATTATCCGGCTTCTGGAATCCAACCAGAATGACCTGCTGTTTCTGTTTCGCCAGTGGAATCGACGGCGGGTGTACCGCGATACCGTTTCCGACGGATACGACCCCCACGGCGTCGGGCGCGTTGCCAAACCCGATACCGATACTGCTGGCCAGGCAGAGGAGCCGGCTGTCGCCCTCTATCGGGATCAGATTACTGCCGCGATAAACAACAAAAATATGACCGAAGCGGCCGAAGCTTATGCCAAATTGCTGGAATCAAGCCCCGATCAGACCCTTGGCCGCCAAAACCAGCTTGACATCGCCAACCAATTGATGTCCCTTGGCCGGTGGGAGTCGGCCGCCCGTGCCTACGAAAATTTTCTGAACCATTACGCCTCGTACGAATATCTTTCGCAGGTACAGTTAATGCTCGGATTGCTATATACCCGATATATAAAGAACGCGGATCGGGCAGGAGAACTGCTCAATGCCGCCAAGCTGAAGCTGTCCCAACCGGGACAAATTCGGATGTGTGATGACCTGTTAAAGGAATTGACACCGTAGCTGGCGATTGGAAAATGATTGACAATCCTCGGCGGCGGTGATAATTTTGATTTAAAAGATAATGGAATTAGATTGTCTTGAATGTGGAAATTTAGATAAAATGGAGAAGATACTATGAGTATTATGAGAAACGGATTTTTCGCAGCAGTAACCCTCTTCGTGTGTGTCGGAGCAACGTGGGCAGTGCAGGAAAGCAGTACGCCTACCTTGCCTGAAGTAACAACCCCGGCCCCCGCTGAAGCGTCGACACCGGCAACGCCCGCAGCCCCAATCGCACCGGAAACTCCAGCCGCTGCACCGGAAGCTAAACCAGTTGAGCCGATTGCGGCCCCCCAGTTTCCGTACATTGCCGAAGTTATCGGAACAGAAGTTTATGTCCGCAGCGGCGCCGGAACGGCCTACTACCATTGCGGCAAGCTCAACGCCCCCCAGCGTGTTACCGTAGTTGCCTCCGAAGCGAATAACTGGTTTAAGATATTACCCCCTCCGGGCAGTTTTTCGTGGATTTCCAAGAACTATGTGAAGGTCGACGCCGCTCAGCCAACGAAGGGTACTGTTACCGGCGATGCGGTGCGCGTCTGGGCAGGATCGGATTTTGTCGAGCCGATGCGGTCATCGAGCATGCAGACTAAGCTCAATCAGGGCGCTGTTTTGGATATTCTCGGCAACCCCGCCGGAGAAGGCGATTACTACAAAATTGCCCCGCCCGCCGGAGCATTCCTCTATGTCAGCGGTGAAAGCCTTAAACCCATCCTGCCGGAAGTGAAAAATCTGGGGCCGGCCAAAGACGTCGCCAAAGTGGAAAGCCCAAAAACACTCGCAGAGGTAACTGTCGATGTTAATTCGCCCGCACAGCCTCCAATGGACCCCGATAAGCCGATTGTTGCTCCTCGTCCAGCGATGGAACAAGTTTGGCTCAAAGAATGCTACGCAATCTCCGCCAAGCTGGATGAAGAAGTCAAAAAGCCCGCTCCGGAACAAAAGTATGACGACTATAAAAAAACGCTCGAGCCGATTTTAGCCGACCCGAATTCAGCAGGTATCGCCATCAAGTATGCCGAGTATCTCGCCGGACGGATCAAACGCTATGAAACAGCGATTGTTACCGGCGACCAGCTCAGGCAGCAGGAAGAAAAAATGGCCGATGTTCGCAAGCAGATTGACGAAGCCCGCAAGGCACAGCTTGAGAAAATCGCAAAACAGTATGAACAATATGTCATGACCGGGATACTCAAACCCTCGTATGTCTATAGCGGCAGCGTTACCCAAAAGCGATATCTGCTGACCAACGAACAGGGCAGGGTAATTGCGTATGTCGTCCTTGGCGATGCAACCGCCGAAGCTGCTGTTGAAAATCTCTTCAATAAAAAAGTAGGTCTCATCGGCCGTGTCATCAACAGTCCCAAAGAATTGATTACACTCGTCTCGGCCTCAAAAATCGAGGAGTTGAAAGAATAGCCCAGTGTTGAAATGATTTGTATGGGCGAACCTGTGTGTTCGCCCTTTTTTTTTAATAACTCTCCCTCTTTTCAAGAGAGAGCGCTGTTCAGCAGAGAGGGGGTATTAACTTTTCATGCCGCTTGCAGCATCCCTCTTTCATTCTGCAATTTCAAATTTACAATCTAAAACTGTCACAGTCCATTTGACAATCGCGCCATCAGCACATCCAGACGGCCGCGAAATTCAGGCTCGGTTTTATACATCTGTTCGACTTTGCCGCAGGCGTGCAGTACTGTCGAGTGGTCTCGTCCGCCAAGATGTCCGCCGATTTCCTCAAGGCTGTGGCGGGTCAGCGTGCGGCCTAAGTACATACACACCTGCCGCGGCAGGGCAATACTCTGGCTTCGTTTTTTGCTTTGCAGATCCGTAATACGCGTATCAAACGCCTCAGCGACCGTCGCGATAATATCTCCCATCGACAGTGTTTTCGCCGACAGGCTCTCCTGAAATCCCAGCGCCTGCCTGGCAATTTCCATCGTTATTGCGCTGCTTGCAGCCCGTGCCATCGCATAAATGACCGTTAGAGCCCCCTCCAGTTCGCGAATATTATTTTTTACATGCTCTGCGATCAGTTCTGCCACGCCGTCCGGCAGTTCCAGCCCGCGCAATCCGGCTTTCTTTTTGACAATTGCGATACGCGTCTCGTAACTCGGTGCATCCAGCCGCGCGACCAGCCCCCACTTGAACCGGCTAATCAGCCGTTCTTCCAGAGCCTGTAATTCCGTCGGCGCACAGTCTGCCGTCAGGATAATCTGCCGCCGGTTGTTGTACAAGGCGTTAAAGGTATGAAAGAATTCTTCCTGGCTCTGTTCCCGTTCACGCAAAAATTGAACATCGTCGATAATCAGTACATCAACCGAGCGGTACAGATTTTGGAAATCCGATAACTGCCCTTTTTGGATGGCATTGATAAATTCGTTGACAAACGCTTCGCAGCTTAGAAACTGCACCGCCAGCCCCGGCGTCGTCCGCAGACCGTCGTGGCAGACCGCATGCAGCAGATGTGTCTTGCCCAGCCCCGAATTGCCGTACAAAAACAGCGGGTTATAAATCGCCCCAGGACTTTGACTGACGGCCACGCAGCTTGCGTGCGCCAGCCGATTGCACGGGCCGACGACAAAGCTGTCAAACGTATAATCCGGATGGAGTTTAACCTCGTTTTGAACCGTCGCCGCAACCGCTGCGATCCCGGCGTCGCGAGCACAAAACTGCACACTCACTAAATGCCCCGTAATATTTTGAGCGGCCTGCGTAAAAGAAGCTAAGCACCGATCCTGAAGATACTGTGCCGTCGCCGCATCAGGACACCCGATCCGCAGCACGCCCCCGTCGAAATCCTCCGCCACCAGGTCTTCAAACCATTTGCGCACATTCACAGGATCGATGGCCTTCGCCCGCTCGACAATATTCTCAAGTAACTGATTGGTTTCTTGTGCTTTCGCCATATTTCCGTTGGGTTGGCATCAAACCGCCATTTTTCCCCGCGTCCTCGGTTGCAAAAAATTGAAAACATCCTCAATCATCCGCCGCTACTCTACCCCGCCGCCCCAGACCTGTCAATCCCTATTCCCCCACCCCGTACAAGACATTCGCTCACCACAATAAATCATTAAAAAGACGCCTTTTTATTTCCTTCTGTTAGACGTACCGCATGGATGCTGGCAAAATTCTCTTCTCCTTATTTTTCAGCACAGGTGCCCTGCCCAGGTCTTTTCGCGTGGGCAGGTTGTCGTCAAGCCATCGGCAGTGGCACCTTGCAGAAAAACGACTTTATTTTTATTTCGAAGAAAATACTGGCGTGGCCGGTTGAGTAAATTTTTTGTTGGGCAGGCTGTCGCCCCCGCGGAATAATTGTTAAGACACTGTCTTTTCCGCTTTATCCGCCTGCTTGGACAACGGAGCAGACCGGCGATGGACCAAAATCTCGTGTATCAAACTGTAACCAACAGCCAGCAGCGTCGGGCCGAGAAAAACGCCGATCAAACCAAATGTCGCAATTCCTCCGAGTATGCCGATTAACATCACAATGAACGGCAGCTTGGAACCCTGACTGATGATATACGGCCTTACCACGTTATCGATACCGCTGATGACAAACGTGCCATAGATCACCATGAAAATCCCCCAGCCTGTCTGCCCGGATGAAAAAAGCCAGACCGAAGCGCTGCCCCAGACAACCATCGGCCCTGCGGGGACAAAACTCATAAAAAAAATAAACATTGCCAACAGTATCGGATTGGGCACCGCTGCGATGGCAAATCCTATTCCTGCGGCAACGCCCTGAACCAATGCAGTGCCAATCATGCCATAGACGACACTTCGTACCGTGGTTTTGACTGTGTCCATCAGATGCAGGGCAAAATCGCCGCTAATTTGTTTGATCCCGGTCTTCATGTCTGCCACGATTCCCTCGCCGTCACGGTATAGAAAAAACGTGATCAGCACGCTCAGTGCAAGTTGTAAAATACCTTGCGCAAGAGCGAGACTGTGCCGCAGCGACCATAATCCCGCGTGCTCAATCCACGGCTTTATCCAATTCATCACAGGCTCGGCGCTGGCTTCCAGCTTAGACCAGGATTCATTAATCCTTGTACCGACCAGAGGAATTTTTTCGACCCACGCCGGAGGCGGCGGAAAACTCGCCTCGCGATGGGTTTTGATCCATTCCATCGCGGATTGAATGTTATCGGTAAATGTCAAGCCGACGACAAAAAACGGCACAAAAATCACCAGCAGCAGCAGCACCGTCATCAACCCTGCGGCAAGATTGCGCCTCCCTCGCAGCCATTTGAGCAGCAATTCATAAAGAGGCCATGTGGCAAAACATAGGATGGCCGCCCAGAGAATGGCCAGCACAAAAGGCTGCAAGACGAACCAGCACCCGATAACGATCGCGCCGATAAGAGCCAATCCGGCAATCTGTTCAATTTTTTGCTGTTGTCTGAGTAGTTGCATCCACCGATCCCTAATTCATAAGAACAACTATTACACAAGTAGGCCGTAGAACTTTTGAAACATTTTAGCCGATTGTTTAAGTCTGGTTCGGAGTACAGCCTTCAGGCTGGTAAAGTCTATTTTCCTTATTTTTCAGGCTAAAGCCTGTACTCCCAACGCCGTAATTTCATTTGGCTAAAATGTTACGAACTTTTGAAAAAGCCCCGCTGTCCCTAAGGTTCGGATTTCCTACTCTAAGCCCTTGCCCTGGGCAAAGACGGAGGTTGCGGTTTTGATCATTCCGGCGATATCCGACAGATTCGTCGGGATAATCATCGTATTGTTGGTCTGGGCCAGCTTGCCAAATTCGGTCAGGTATTGCTCGGCAACCCGCAGTTTGACCGCATCGGCGCCGCCCTGCTCATTGATGGCTTTGGCGATGGCACGAATTCCCATCGCAGTTGCCGTCGCGATTTTTTCGATTTCCGCCGCCCGGCCTTCGGCTTCATTGATGCGCTTTTGCTTTTCACCTTCCGACTGAAAAATCTTCTGCTGACGGTCGCCGTCGGCATTGTTGATTTTCGCCTGCCGCTCGCCTTCGGACTGGGCGATGACGGCTCGTTTTTCACGCTCGGCACGCATCTGTTTTTCCATCGCATCCTTAATCGACTGCGGCGGGTAGATATTCTTCACTTCATAACGGGTTACTTTCACGCCCCACGGCTCGGACGCTTTATCGACGGCTGCGACAATGGCGCCATTAATCGTTTCGCGTTCTTCGAACGTTCTATCCAGTTCGAGCTTACCCATCACCGAACGCATCGTCGTCTGGGCAATCTGAATGGACGCAAACATATAATTGTCAATTCCATACGACGCTTTCTTCGAATCGATGACCTGCAGATACAGAATGCCGTCCACCTCGACGGCAATATTATCCCTTGTGATACAGACCTGCGGCTTGACGTCGAGGGCTTGTTCTTTCAGTGTCTGCCGATAGGCAACCTTATCAATAAACGGAATCAGGATGTGAAATCCCGCTTCGAGCGTACGGGCATACTTGCCGAGACGCTCAATAATGAGCGCTTCACGATTGGGAACAATCCGAACCGTCTTAATAAACGCGATCAGAACAAAAACGATGATGGCAATCAGCAGCACGGTGCCGGGATTGATTTGAGCCTGTCCTGCAGCAATTACGAATGGTGTCATTTTTTTCTCCTTTACTATGAAGTGATGGGTTTAACCACTAAAGTTAAGTTTTCGCTTCCGATAATTTCGACAACCGCTCCGGCGGAAATCGCTACGTCAGCGCGGGCTTTCCAGTTGGTGCCGTGCATTTCGACCATGCCGGGCTGAATGGGCGTAATCGCCTGCAGGACGGTAACTTTTTCGCCAATAAATTCGGGCGGATTCTGAGACATACTGGGCCGACTTTTGCTGAATCCCGAAAAAATACCTTTGAGCCTGTTTCGTAACGCCAGCAAAAAGGCAACCGATGTAATCAGGAACACCAGAAGCTGAACATTAAGAGAAATGTTCGCGAACAGGCATATCGCCGCAACCAGCAATGCGCCAACCCCGAAGAAAAAAACAACCAGCCCCGGAATGAATAACTCCATAATCAGCAGTACAACGCCGATAAACGCCCAGATGTATTCGGGTTTGAGATACTCTTGCAATTCGTTCATAAGTCCTCCATAACACAAAAAACAGACTGCTTTACTTGTTAATCACTATCCATAGACAACCAGACTACCGCGGTTGTTTCAAAATTTCCAACACTTTTTTGCAATCGAGATGAATTTGGTCGATTAAGGCTTCTTTGCTCTCAAACCGCTGCTGGCCGCGCACCTTGCCGATAAACTCCATTGCAAGGTATTTTCCATAGAGATTCTCGAC
>CAZVXR010000400.1:0-6256 GCA_964630865.1 uncultured Pirellulales bacterium
ACTTATACCTACGGCCAGGTCGTCACCCTGACCGCCACAGCCAATGCCGGTTACAACTTTGGCAGTTGGACGGGTGACGTTACAGGAACTACCAACCCTGTTACCGTCACCATGAACGGCAACAAGGCTGTGACAGCCAACTTCACCCAAAACACATACACATTATCGGTAACGGCAGCCAATGGCACAGTAGCCAAATCACCCAACACCGCAACCTATACCTACGGGCAGGTTGTTACCCTGACACCTACGGCCAGCACCGGTTATGCTTTCGGCAGCTGGACTGGCGATGCGACGGGAACAACGAACCCTGTAACCATCACCATGAACGGCAATAAGGCTGTTACCGCAAACTTTACACAAAGTACTTACACGCTAACGATTACAGCAACCAATGGTACCGTAACCAAGTCGCCGGATAAAACCGGCTACAGCAGCGGCGAGGTGGTAACCTTAACCGCCGCGGCCAATGCGGGCTATGGCTTTAGCAGTTGGACGGGCGATGCCACAGGCACAACCAACCCAATAACCGTTACCATGAACGGCAATAAAGCGGTTACCGCGAACTATACCCAGCTAACCTTAGCCGACGGTTTAACCGCTCACTGGATGCTGGATGAAGCAACGGGAATTGCCGCGATCGACTGCACCGCCGCCCAACTTTCGGCTAATCTTGTCGGGACTCCCGATTGGGGATTTGGCTGGGCAGACGAAGACTGGGTTGCGTTAAACAGCACAACCGAGGCGCTGGCAATCCCCGCTACCACGGTAACTCCACAGGCTGGCTCTATCGCCATCTGGCTGGAACCTCAGGATCTGTCGGGAACAAAGTTTATCCTTGGCCACATCTATAACAGCGCCAATCGAATCAGCCTCTACGCTGTCGCAGGTAAATTAGCGGTCGGTCTCGGTTCCAACGCCGCACTGCTGACCGATATTGCCACACTGACAACAGGACAGCCTGCTCATCTGGCTTTGACCTGGAACGGAACTGCGTATGCGATATTCGTCAATGGCCAGCAAAAAGCTGCCGGGACCTTTAGCGGACTAACGGGATTGAATACGACCATTGACGTCGGAAACTATGGCGACCCCGCCAGCCGTACCCTTGGAATGATCGGCAGTCTCGACGACGTCCGTACCTATAACCGTGCCATCAGCGCAACAGAGGTCGCATCGCTGTACCAGACGTATGATGCCAAGCAGCATAAAACGGTAGAGTTCACCATTTCGGCAACAACCGCACAGGGCGTACCTATCGTTTATAATGCCGCTTCGCTTCCTACCGGCGCACAATTCAATGTGGCGACACAGACGCTGACCTGGCAGCCCTGGTACAACCAATCCGGCAATCATACGCTGCGGTTCACCTCTGCCGGACAGCCAGATCGCATCGTAACCGTTTCAGTTCACACAGTTACGCTGGCAAATTGGTACAGAAGCTTCCTGGTCCAGCAGGGGAAATTGCAGTAGAATAGAATCAAGAATGTAAGAATACAGGAATACAAAAATTCAAGTTTAAGATTTAATTACCCAGCGGGGTCAGATTGTCACTCCGCTGGGTCTTTTTATTCTTATGAAAAGTGGCGGGTTATGCGTTGAAAAAAACTGAAATTATTATAGAACTCGCGATGTCAAATATCAGACATCTGGCTCTCAAGTTTGAGGCCGCGATTAACGAAATACCAACGATTCTTCAGTCATCGAAAACCCGGATTAAGCCATAGATTCTGAATTTACCGCCCGGCGGGCGACGGATTCTTTGACCCAGCAGAAAATCGTTGGGACAATTAAAAGGTCAACCAGCGACAGAGTCATCCCGCCGAACGAGGGGATGGCCATGGGAATCATAATATCCGAACCTCGTCCAATCGAGGTCAACACCGGTAGTAGCGCCAGAATGGTTGTCGCGCTGGTCATCAGCGCTGGCCGAACCCGGCGGGAGGCGCCGATAATCGTCT
The DNA here is from genome assembly GCA_964630865.1 of uncultured Pirellulales bacterium. Taxonomy (GTDB): domain Bacteria; phylum Planctomycetota; class Phycisphaerae; order Sedimentisphaerales; family Anaerohalosphaeraceae; genus Anaeroglomus. The sequence continues at coordinate 1,962 of CAZVXR010000400.1, forward strand.
CCCGGCGGATATCTTCAATGGTTGTCGGCTTTTCCGATGCGAATCGCTCCTTCAGATAGGTCATCATCAGCACCCCATCATCGGAAGCAACGCCAAATAGGGCGAGAAACCCTACCCAGACCGCTACGCTTAAATTATAGGAATGAATATTGAACAATTCCCGCAGCCCGATGCCAAACAGGGTAATATCCAAAAACCACGGCTGCTGGTAGAACCACATCCAGACGAATCCGCCTGACCAGCCCGTCAGTACCGTTGTAAAGACCACACACGACCAGCCGAAACTTTCAAACTGCAAATACAGAACCACAAAGATAATCGCCAGCACAATCGGGACGACAAACATCAGCGTCTTTTGCGCGTGAACCTGATTTTCCCAGGTGCCGGAGAATGTGTAGCTGACTCCCGCGGGCAGGGTCAGTGTGCCATTTTTAATTTTCGCATCGAGAAATTCCCTGCATTCCTCGACGACGTCCACTTCGGCGACGCCGGGTTTCTTATCGAACAGGACATAGCTGGTCAGGAACGTATCCTCGCTTTTAATCATCTGCGGACCGGGCTTGTATTCCAGATGTACAAGCTGCCCGAGCGGGATTTGTGTGCCGCCATCCATGGTGGGAACTAAAATTTTATTGAGCCCTTCCACCTGGTCGCGCAGCTCACGCAAATAACGCACCCGCACCGGATAACGTTCGCGTCCCTCGACGGTCGTAGTGATGGGCTTGCCGCCAAGGGCGATTTCGATGACATTCTGAACGTCATCGACGCGCAGACCATAGCGGGCAATCACCGCCCGATCGATACGCAACTCGATATAAGGCTGCGCGACAATTCGGTCGGCGATCACCGCCGCCGGCTCGACGGAGGGAACCTGCTTGAGAAAACTTTCCAACGCAAGCCCTGCTTTTTCAATCGCCTCAAGGCTGGGGCCTTTGACCTTAATGCCCATCGGCGCTCGCATCCCCGTCTGAAGCATCACAATACGGGTTTCGATCGGCTGGAGCAGCGGCGCACTGGTTACGCCGGGAAACTGGGCAACCCGCATAATCTCATTCCACAAATCCCGCGGCGTTTCAAAGCCTTCCCGCCACTGCCGAACCACGTTGCCTTTGTCATCCAGAACGATCCGGCCGTCTTTGTCGGTTTTGTATTTGGGTTTATAATTGATAACCGTTTCAAACATCGATGTCGGCGCCGGATCGAGCGCGCTTTCCACACGGCCGATTTTGCCGACAACCGAATCAATTTCAGGTATCGAAGCGATAGCCGCATCCACCTTGCTGAGCATTTCTGTCGCTTCGGAAATTGAAGCGTGAGGCATCGTGGTCGGCATATACAAAAATGACCCTTCGTCCAGCGAGGGCATAAATTCCTTGCCCATCCGCGACCAGACGACAAAGCCGCCTATCACCATAACCGTCGGCAAACTTAAAAACAGCACCTTATGCCGCAGGCACCAATTGAGCATCGGCTCATAATAACGAATTATCAGAATAAACGATCCTATGATCACACCGACAATCACAACCACCCAAATCAGATTCAGCAGCAATCCGTAATCCAGTCCTATTGGCATCCAGTGATCGGTAAGCAGAATAACTAAAACCGCAACCAGCAGATAATCCATCCAATTCCGTCGTTGCTTTTTGCTGTCGGAAGAGTGTACCGGGGCAACGTTTCCCTTTCGGAAAAAGTAATACGCCAGCGGCGGGACAACCAACACCGCCAGAAATACCGAGGAAGTCAATGCCAGTGTTTTCGTATAAGCCAGCGGCTTGAAAAGCTTGCCCTCGGCGCCGGTCATTGCGAAGACCGGCAGGAAGCTGATCACCGTGGTGGAAATGGCGGTAACCACCGCACCGGCCACTTCGCGAGATGCATCGAATACCAGAAGCAGACGATCTTTTTTCGGATATCGCTCTAAGTGCTGGATGATGTTTTCGCAGATGACAATGCCCATGTCGGAAATTTCGCCGATGGCGATAGCGATGCCGGACAGAGCGACGATATTGGCCGCAACGCCAAAGAATTTCATTCCGACAAAGGTAATCAAAACCGCCATCGGCATCAGCGCCGCGATAATCACCGAACTGCGGAAATTCCGCAGCAATAGGATAATCACAATGGCGGTAATAATGATTTGTTCATAAATCGCAGCATTCAGCGTACCGAGGGTTTCATAAATCAGACCCGTGCGGTCGTAAAACGGTACGAGGGTAAGCTGGCTAACCGTGCCGTTGGCCAATGTCTTTTTGGGAAGCGACGGGGCAATTTCGGCAATTTTGGCTTTGACGTGTTTGATTGCCGAAAGCGGATTTTCGCCGAAACGAACCACCACCACGCCGCCGACGGCTTCGGCGCCGGCTTTGTCCAGTACGCCGGTACGCAGCGCAGGGCCAAGACTGACATTGGCGATATTACGGATATAAATCGGAACATTGTCGCGAACCTTAACGACAATTTGCTCGATATCTTCAACGGATTTGATAAATCCCAGTCCGCGCACGATATAATCGACACGGTTAATTTCAATTGTCCGGGCGCCGACATCACGGTTGGATTCCATCACGGCGGTAAAAATATCATTGATAGAAATTTTGGCCGCAGCCATCGCATCCGGGTCCACATCAATTTGATATTCGCGTACAAAACCACCGATGGATGCAACTTCCGCAACCCCGCCGGCCGACCGCAGAGCAAAACGGACCGTCCAGTCCTGAATTGAACGTAATTCATCTAAATCCCAGCCGCCGGTGGGATTGCCTTGGGCATCCCGCCCTTCGAGCGTGTACCAGAAGACCTGCCCCATCGCTGTCGCATCCGGGCCCAGCCTGGGAGTTACGCCATCCGGCAGCATCCCTTCGGGCAATGAACTTAGACGCTCGAGGATTTTTTGGCGGGTCAGGTCAAACGGCACCGAATCATCAAAGATGACATACACGCTCGAGAACCCAAACATCGACGTACTGCGGACGGTCTTGACCCCGGCCAGTCCAAGCAGTTGTGTAGTTAATGGATAGGTAATCTGGTCTTCGATGTCCTGCGGACTGCGACCGGGCCAGTCGGTAAAGACTATCTGCTGATTTTCGCCAATGTCAGGAATAGCGTCCACAGCTATCGGAAATCGCGGCAGCCAGTTGATTTGCCAATCGAACGGCGCAAAGACCACGCCGGCCAGCAAAACCCCCAGCAGGCACAACATCACCACAACGCGGTTATTCAGGCAGAATTTCAATATCGTGGATAAAAATCCGCCCGATTCATTTTCATTCGGCGTCAGACGTTCGGTCATAGGGTGCCCTTAGAATGACAATTCGATTTACTGCTTAAATTGCGGCAGGTCTTTGACATATTTTTCAGGGTCTTTAGTGAACTCTTCAATGCAACCTGGACAGCAGAAATAAACCCTTTTGCCTTTGTAGTCGGTAAAGACTTCTTTATCAATCACACCGCCCATAATTGGACAGATGATTTGTTCGTTTGGCGCCGCGACGGGTTTGTCGATATCACGGGTCATCATCGACGGCATCGCCTGAATCTGAGCGGCAGAGTCAATCTTAAATGCGCCGTTGGTAACGACGGTTTCACCTTCCATCAATCCGGACTCGACGATATAGTAATCGCCTGCCTTGGGGCCCAGCGTTACTTCGCGTCCGATAAAAGCGGTTTTTTTTTCATCGCCGGCTTTGACATAAACGACGGCTTTATTGAGTTTGCGACCGGTAATCAGCGGCGCAGAAGCCGGGATAACCAGCGGCAGTTCGGCAGGCACAGAGGCGGTCATATAACCCAATTCTTCCGCTTTGATTAAAGCCATCCCGCAAATGTCGCATTTGTCCGCGGTATCTTTGACCATTTCGCCGTGCATCGGACAGATATATTTGCCGGCCAGTGAGGCATCCATCACTTTGCCATCCTGCGTAACCTGAGCTTCGATAATGCCTCGAACAAACATTCCGGGCTTGAGTTGTCCATCTGGATTATCCACAACCGCCCGAACCGCAACCGTCCGGGTCATTTCATTTAAGGTCGGACTGATAAAGCTGATAACCCCTGAAAATGTCTTGCCCGCAAGCGATTCTGTGGAAAATTCCACTTTTTGACCAAAACGAAGCCAATTCAGATCGGATTCATATGCTTCCAGCAGCAGCCACAATTCAGATAAATCCGCAATGGTATAAATCGGCATTCCCGTTTGGATATACATTCCCTCTTTAGCCATTTTATCAATAACTACACCGCCAAGGGGGGCGTTAATCGTCAGGCGGTCGAGGGGCGTGCCGGAAGATTCGATT
>CAZVXR010000401.1:0-4649 GCA_964630865.1 uncultured Pirellulales bacterium
CTGAAGGCAACGGTTTGCTAAACCGTCCAACGGGGTAAACCCGTTGCGTGGGTTCGAATCCCACCCTCTCCGATTTGTCCGCCAAAACGACGTCTATGAATTCCTGTCATTAGGCATTTTCGAAGTGTTTCTTGTTTTAGACTCATTTTTTGAGGTTTTTATGTCAGAATTTGAAATTGTAACCGCAGACCGAGTCAGACGCCTTCCGCCTTACCTGTTTGGCAAGCTGAATGCGTTAAAATTGAAAAAAAGACAGCAGGATATCGACATCATTGACCTCGGTATGGGCAATCCGATGGATGGAGCTCCGAAAAAGGTCGTCGATAAACTCTGTGAGGTTTCTCAGGATATTCGCAATCATCGGTACAGCGCATCCAAAGGTATCTATAACCTTCGGCGCGAAATGGCGTTAAAGTATGCCCGCAAATGGAATGTTGAGCTGGACCCTGAGACGGAAGTATTGGCAACCATCGGGTCCAAGGAGGGCTTTAGTCACATGTGCCTGGCGATGCTTGGTCCCGGTGATACGGCCATTGTCGCAGATCCGGCATTTCCTATCCATATATACGGCGTTGCCTTGGCGGGCGCAAACTGCATTACCGTGCCGCTTGGCAATGATCAGAAGTTTTTGGATAGAATAGCGATGATTTGCGAGAGTTTGTTCCCGCGACCCAAACTCCTGATTTTAAACTATCCGCATAATCCGACTGCGATGACAGTTGATGATGGTTTTTTTGAATCCGTAGTCGATTTGGCAAAAAAGTTCGGAATTGCTGTCATTCACGACTTTGCTTACGGAGAAACCCTGTTCGACGGCTACAAAGCTCCGAGCTTTTTATCCGCTAAGGGGGCTAAAGATGTAGGCGTTGAATTTACCACGATGAGCAAGCCTTACAGTATGGCCGGATTCCGGATTGGATTTGTCGCCGGAAACAAGAAAATGGTCGAAGCCTTGGCCACAATAAAAGGATATTACGACTACGGAATCTTTCAATCCATCCAGATTGCCAGTATTATCGCGATGCGCGAGTGCGAGGACTTTATCACCCAGCAAAATGCCAAGTATCAGCTTCGGCGGGATGTGGTTTGCGAAGGTCTTAAAAAAATGGGATGGGAAGTCGATATTCCGCGGGCTTCGATGTTTATCTGGACCAAATTCCCCAAAGAGCAATCCAGGGGCAAAGGCAGCATCGATTTCGCGATGGATTTAATGGAATACGCCAATGTCGCCATTGCCCCGGGCAGGGCATTTGGCGAAAATGGTGAGTATTGTATGCGGATCGCGGTGGTCGAAAATGAACACCGCCTCCGACAAGCGATCCGAAATATCAGCCGATTTGTGCAGGGAAAACCGGTCGGCGGCGCTAAGACGTTATCCGCCCAATAGGCGATGTTATTATAGGCAGCAAAAGCCTTTGCGACAAAAAATGCAAAGGTTTTTGCACTCTCTTTTTGGCGGTTGAAAAAAATATTTAAAATATCAAAAAATTCTACTTGACATTTAATTTCCAATATGGTCTAATAAACACAGTCAAGTTAGTACCTGGGGATGAGGTAAAGAGCAAGAGTAAGTCTTCAAGATTCTTTTGAGTTTTTTTCAGAATGTTGTACTTGAGGAATGCGAGTGCTTTTTGCCGTTTTTTTTTGCATCAAGTCATTTGCATATCCTGATTTTAAACGTAGTTCATTTAGTCAATTTAAGTATCTGGGGATGAGGTAAAGAGCAAAGTAGGTCTTCAAGCGTGTTTATTTTGTTGTTTGTGTTTGAAGAGTGCATCGCTTTTTGCCGTGTTTCGCATCAAGCAAGTTTGCATTTTCTGATTCAGTCACAACGACCCGTTAGAGGGTCTATCCATGGGGATGAGGTAAAGAGCGAAGTTGACAAAGCTGTATGTTAATCGCTTTTTGCCGGTTTTTTCGCACTAAGCAAATCTATAATCAAGAGGAAGAGGATAAAGGTTTTTTTCGTGAGGCAGAGGAACACAATTTTCGTGTAGCGTTTGCAGTCCTTGTTGGACCGACGCGTGTGTGAAGTGTGTGTGTTTTGTATCTTGTGTTTCTTGTGTAGCAAATGGTGTGTAACGAAAAAAAGCTTTTTGTCCGGATGTTTTTGCGCCTGCAAGTCTCCGTCAAAAAGCGCCAGCTGGCTTGTCGAAAGACAAGCCAGGTGAAAGTGAGGTTTGACGATGAAAAGGAAACTCTCTCTACTGTCTCTGGCTGTGCTCTGCGTGCTTAGTACGCAGGCGTTAGCTCTGCCGGCTTATACCTCTCAAGTCCAGCAGTTATCCAGCAGCATATTTGCTCCTGGCTTGGGTACGGGATATGCCGAAGTGACCAGCACGGTCTACGCCACTACCGGTGGGTATATTTACGCCTACGAAATCAAAAACGCGACGGTTAATTTCAGTTGGTTTTCCGTCGGTCTGGTACCCGGGGTAACGATAAACTCCGTCGGTTTTGACGCAGGCGTCAATGATCCCGCATCCTGGCTTGTTGTCGGTTCTCCGGCAATTAGCGTTGATGCACTGTTCAATATCCCGGTTGGGCCAAACAAAAACTCCTCTGTATTGTGGTTTACCAGTCCTTTCGATCGGGTTGAGAATATTGGTGCGTTGGGCGGGTTTAGCGGCAAAGGCTACAACTTTTCACAGGGCGAAATATTAACTCCAAATATTCCGGAACCGGCAACATTAGCGTTGCTCGGAGCCGGTCTGCTTGCACTGCGCAAAAAACGCCAAAATTAGGTATTGTGATTCAGTGTTTCTAAAACTCTCTCTCTAACCAAAAAAAATAGGAGAAACGCAAATGATAACTCAACGGATGATAGTAAAAGCTTTGCCGATATTCCTGGCGGCATGTGTTCTGGGCATTCCGGCATTTGCCGGGCTGCGTTTACCGGATCCCGCATCGGGATATTCGGGCACCAGTTTTTATCAAGGCACACGGCTTGATTACGCCGTGTATGACATGACCATCAGCGCCGATTCACTCAAGTTTAACAATGCACCGGGGCAGGGTCGTTATGTGTATGCATACCAGCTTTTCAACGTAAGCAATTCTAGCGCAATAGGCTTCCTCTCTCTGCACGGCATTGAGGAAGGCGCTATCGAATCAAGTTCGGATATAGGTTCTGTCAAGGATGATCCTGGTATTTCACCTACAGATGAATATCCGAGTAACCTCAAAAAGACCGTTGTGACGTATGAATTTGGCAACACCAGTATATCGGTCAACAAATTTTCATGGATTTTGACAATCCGCAGCGATGGCAAGCCGAAAGCTGGCACATTCACGTTTGATCGCCCAAGCAGTAATGAAATTCCGGTTTCCGAAGCAAGCGTTACCCCAGAGGTCCCGGAGCCAGCGACGATGAGTCTGCTGCTGCTTGGCGCTGTCTCGATGCTCAGGAAACGTAAGCGGTAGTCGATCTGTATTGCCTTTCACGACGTATAAGTAAAAGGCGAGTGATAGAATATCTGAATAAGTGTGTGTAACCCTGGGGGGTTTACAATGAAGATGAAGATGAACAAAATATATCCGACACTGCTGGTTGTGAGTCTGGCTTTTGCAGCCAGCGTGTCGGCTATGGCGGCGGATGATGCGGGGTATGCCTTGCTCATCCAGTCCAGCCCCGTTGATGGCGGCAACGTAACGCCCGGTAACGGCGTTCACAACGTCCAGATTGGCGACAAGATGCAACTCGCTGCGGTACCGCGTGCCGGGTTTCGTTTCCTTTACTGGGTTGGCGACGTCAGTCAAATCGATACTACGGAAACCACCGTTGAAATGAGCAGCCCCAAGCTGGTTGTTGCTGTTTTTGTACGGGAGCAGTTTGAAGATATGCTTCCTGCCGGCGTGATTAGCGGCTCAGCAACCGGGGGTACATACGCCTCTTCCGGACCCTCATCCGGCGGCAGAGGATATGGAACGGCCAATTTCATTCCGGATTTCGACGGCTTTTCGACACCAACTCCACCCGAAGATGACAACTCTACCCTTGTTCCGGAAGTGCCTGAGCCTGCAACTATGCTGCTGCTTGCAGCCGGAGCCATCGCTTTAGCAAGAAAACAACAAAGAGTAAGCAATCATCGTACGTCGAATCGCGTATCTTGCACAAGCATTGGCACTGGAGAGAGGTGTTGAGCGAAAGCGGCCGAGGGATACTATGCTCTTGGCCGCTTTCTTCGTTCTTGCATGAAATATGGCAAGAGCCTGCAATTATGGTACGCAGATTTGCGTATCGTGTCCAAGCATTGGTACTGGAGAGAGAGGTTAAGCGGATGTGGCCGAGAGAGCCAATCTTTCGGTCGTGTTCCCTGCTCTTGTGGTGATGAAAAGACGCAAGAGTTTGCAATCATTGTACGCAGATTTGCGTATCGTGTCTAAGCATTGGCACTGGAGAGAGGTGCAGAGTGAATGTGGCCGAGGGATACTATGCTCTCGGCCACGTTCTAATTTGTGCCGTAAGGGACTAAGATGGAAAAAAGCTTATTTTGAATTTTCCAGATGTTTCAGCATCGTTTGCCAGGTATGAATATGTCCTCTTTCATCGGCCTGATCTTTTGCGATGGTTTTGTATGTGGCCTCATCCCATGGAGCGGCTTTCAATAGTTCCTCGTAATGGTGGACGGCCTTGCTTTCAACCCACA
>CAZVXR010000402.1:0-9303 GCA_964630865.1 uncultured Pirellulales bacterium
GTCGAACCCAATGACAAGGAATTCGATCTTTCCCTGCGCCCTCTTGCAGATCTTTCCGATGCGGATCGCGGAGTTATTTTGCAGCTAATCAAAGACAATCAGGAATCGCTCGATCTGATCCGTCAGGGCAATCAGAAACCCTATTACTGGCAAATCTATGACACGGGGGAAAATAAAAGCAATGAAATGCTTGCTGTGCTGATGCCGCATCTTGCCAGTTATCGTGATCTTTCAAGGCTTATTTGCTGGCAGGCGATGCTGGCTGCTGAGCAAGGCAATATGCAAAAGGCGTTTAATCATGCTCTTGAGATTTATTCTTTGGGTCAGCATCTGCGCGGGCAAAATACCACACTGATTGAGCAGCTTGTCGCGATAGCCATTGAGGCGATGTCGACGAATACGATGCGGACATTACTGGATGAGAATATCCAGAATATTGAGGTGTCGCTGCTGGCTTCGTTTCAAAAGCGATTTGAAGCGATGATTGCCAGTGAGAATTTCACCGTCAGTTTCGAGGCCGAGAAACTGATGTTTTATGATGAGATTCAGCGAAGCTTTACGCAAACCCGAATCGGGAAAAGCCATCTGTATGTTCAACGAGTTAGCCAATTAGGCGATGGTTTTGGGTCGAACGATCTGGCATTTCTTGTTTTGCGTCCGGATATTTTATTTACCCATCCGGATCGCGAACAAACCCGCCAGACAGTTAATCGTTTTTATGCGGAAATGAGTCGGTTGGCCGCAATCACTCCGGCATCTTTGCGGAAACAAGGTGTTGATATCAACAAACGAGTTGAAGAGCTAACCCGCAACAATCTATTGCTCAAAATTCTTGCTCCAGCACTTGGAAGGATAAATCTACTTTCTTGGCGTAACAAAGCTGACACTGCTGCAACATTAACAATTTTTGCGATTTTACAGTACCATAAGACACACAATGTCTACCCCGATTCACTGGAAACGCTGGTGCAGAGCGGACAGCTTCAGGAGTTGCCGATGGATCCATTTAGCGATAAACCTTTGATGTACCGCAAGACCGACGATGGATTTACTCTATATAGTGTAAGCTATAATTTCACCGACGACGGAGGAATAATGGGTAAAGACAGCAAAGGCAAAGCGACGCTGTGGAACGATAAAGAAGGCGACGCCGTTTTCTGGCCGAAAGAAAAGGATTAGGTCAATTTTAGCCAAACGAAATTGCGGCGTTGGGAGTACAGGCTTTAGCCTGAAAAATAAGGAAAAAAGAGGATTACCAGCCTGAAGGCTGTACTCCCAACGGCTGTACTCCGAACAATAATCGCTTACGTTTTTGCAAGTTGTGGGCTGGATGGTGATGTCGCAAAATCTGCTCATGCGAAAAGACATGGGCAGGGCACCCGCAGAGTAAAAAAACTGGATTCCCGCCTGCGCGGGAATGACAGCACACATAATCAACAGCTATGTAATGCTATTTTTTGTGCGGTATAGACCTGCACGGTGTGGCAGGTTAGGGGCTGGATGGCGACTTCGGTAAAGCCAGCGGCTTGGAGCTGCTGTTTGAGGTTGATGTTGTCGGTCCAGTTTTCGATGGATTGGGCGAGATAGTCCCATGGGGCGGATGAGCCGGTAATCAGCTTGCCCAGCCGGGGCATGATGGTTCCAAGATATATCATATACAGCTTGCGCAGCCAATTTTGACTCGGCAGGAAAAATTCGAGGATGCAGACTGTGCCGCCGGGTTTGAGCAGGCGGTGCATCTCTTTGAGCGTCAGGGGCAGGTTGTCCACATTCCGCAGGCCGAAAGCACAGGTAATCAGATCAAAGGTATTTGCCGTCAGCTCGATTTGTTCTGCCGGCGCACAGAGCCAGCTAAATGCGAGGCCGTTTTTGTTTGCTTTACGCCGATATGTTTTTCGCAGGGCAATATCCAGCATAGGCCGGCTGATATCGCAGCCGCAAACAGTCTTGACATTGCCGGTCTTTGCCAATGCAAACGCCATATCGCCGGTGCCGCAGCACTGGTCGAGGGCATTTTCGACGGGTGCCGGACAGGCTATCACGGCGGCTTTCTTCCGCCAATACCAGTCCAATCCGAAACTGAATAGGTGGTTGCATAGATCGTACCGCGCTGCAATTGCGGAGAACATTGGCTCGGTTTTAGCGGGTAAAGTTGTATTCATGCTACAGTTACCATGCGGCATAACAGCCTACCCCTTGCTGAAAGTGAGACGCCCGGCGGAGTTTCATATCGTCGATATCTTTCCATGAGGCAGAACCATCCAGTAAGCCGAAATTACCGCCGACAGCGCCGACTTGCTTAGAAGGAATCCCACCGCCGGAGTAGATTTGGTTATATTGGAGAATCGGACCTCTGGCTCCGTGAGGGGCAAAGGTTCGTTTTTCTCCGGGAGTCCAGGCGTTTAATTCTGTGACAAGAGGCTGATCGGATTTTTCGGTGGCTTGTTGCGGGGATTTCCACGGTGTATAGCCTGTTTCTATCCAGGGCGTCCCCTGATGTCCGCCAAGGTAATTATATCCGATGACATATCCATAGCCCGGATAATACCAGCCGCCGGGTTTATTAAATGGGGCGCCGAGCCACGGACACTGCATGGTTTTGTACCCGCCGAGAATATTCGTCATAATTTTATGCGTGGCGCGTGATAAAACAGGGGTATGTTCGTCCATCCCGCTATCGGACAGTCCACTCGGAAAATATTGTTTGTTGCTTAGTGCATAAGACTGGATGCCGAGGATAAATTGATGGACATTGGATCGGCATACGACCCGCCGACTGCGTTCTTTTGCTCGCGCAAGGGTCGGTATTAGTATGGATACAAGTAGGGTGATGATACCGACGACAGTCAATAGCTCGATGAGGGTAAAGGCGAATAAGCGATGATGCGGTTTGTACCGCGCTGCGATTGCGGAAAGCACTGGCTTAGTTTTGTTGGGTGAGGCGGCCATTTTTTCGTCCCTCTCATTTTGCACGTCCGAATCATAGTGTATCAAATTCAATCCGATAGGCAAGATAAATTGTTTTTGCTTTTTGGGTCAACCTTTTTTATACTTTATGTTTAACTTTTATTTGGGAAATGGGCTTATGGCAATTGGCAAACACGACTATCAAGCGGCCAAGGCGTTAATTGACGCGGCTGATCGCATATTAATCACCACACACCTGCGTCCGGACGGCGATGCCTGCGGGTGCGTGCGGGCGATGATGGAAGGATTAAAATCGCAGGGCAAGGATGTCAAGGGGCTTTTTTTGTCGCCGCTGGCAAGCTGGTATGAAGCGATGTTTGAGACGCGAATTCCGGTCTTGAATAACGACATTAAAAAGGAGATACTCGCGGCATATTACGCGGATATTGACCTGATTGTCATTGTGGATACCAACAGCTTCGTGCAGCTTCCGGGGCTGGAAGACTGGCTAAAATCCAGCGGAAAAAAGATACTGGTCCTCGATCACCACGTTACCGGCGACGGGCTTGGGACGGTCGAGTTGATCGATACGGCGGCATCTGCGGCCGGCGAGATTGTCTATGATTTTTTCAAAGCTGCCGGCTGGCCGGTTACCGAGCGGGTTGCCCAGTCGATTTTTATCGCGGTAGCCACCGATACGGGATGGTTTAAGTACGGCAACGCCGACGCCCGGATTTTTCACACGGCCGCCGAATTGATCGGGGCGGGGGCAAAACCCAATGAGATTTACCGCACGATGTATCAGAGCTTTACACCGGCGCGGCTGAAACTGATGACGCGGATGCTGGAGCATCTGGAACTGCACGCGGATGGGCGGGTCGCCACGCAATATATTTTGCGTAAGGATTTCGATGAAACGGGTTCATCGGGTCCGGATACGGAAAATCTGATAGACGAATGCCAGCGGATTGCGACGGTGGAGGTCGCAGCGATGTTTGTCGAGCTTGCCGAGGGGAAGTTCCGCTGTTCGCTGCGGAGCAAGGGCAAGGTGGATGTGCGTGCAGTTGCCCAGAAATACGGCGGCGGCGGGCATACGCTGGCTTCCGGAGTGAATCTGGATGGGCCTTTAGACAGGGCGATGGGGAATATTATTACTGAGATTAAAATGCAGTTGGGGTTATAAGCAGGGTTCTGCAACGCCAAAATCAAAAATCAAAAATGAAAAACAGGCTGCATTATACGTTATCGAATCCGCCATGGACACTGCTTAGAACATACCCCACCTCGGTTGATGCTGCTGGTGTTTGTTATTTTTGAATTTTACAGTGTAATTTTGATATTTACCGTTTGATTTTTGATATAAGTCTCCGCATAAAAACAGGAAAGTCCCTGCCCAATGACAAAGACTATCCCATTTTGTTTACATATTTTACGTTATTCTTTGTACGCGTCGGCGGCCGCTTTGGCGACTTGCCGGTGGACGTCTCTATCCAGCATATCGGGCAAGAGCATGCCTTCCGGCGTTATCGCCGACAATTTTTGAGCGACGGCCAACTGCATATCGAGGGTGATATCTTTGGCTTTGACGTCGAGCGCCCCGCGGAACAACCCCGGATAGGCCAGGGCGTTGTTGATGGCTCTTCCGTCGGCGGCGACTGCGGCGCCGGCTTTGAATGCGTCATCGACGCTGATTTCGCCCTTGGGATTGCTCAAAGGGAAGACCAGCGGATTTTTGGCCATCGCGGCGATCATCTCTTTGGAGACCATATTGGGCTGGGCGACGCCGATGAAGATGTCTCTGTTCTTAAAGCCTTCCAATAATCCGCCGGTGACATTGCTTTTGTTCGTGATTTCGGCCAGTTTATGCTTGTAGGGGTTCATTTTGGCCGTTCTGCCTTTGTAAATTGCGCCGGCAGAATCATAAACGATGATATCTTTGAGTCCGAACTTCAGGAGTATCATCGTGATCGCATATCCGGCAGCGCCGGCGCCCAGGATGATGGCGGTGCAATCCTGCGATTTTCGGTTCGTTCTTTTTAATGCGTTAATCAGCGCAGCCAGAGCGACGGTGGCGGTACCGTGCTGGTCGTCGTGGAAGACGGGAATCTCGAGGCGGTCGCGGAGTTTTTCTTCGACTTCAAAACAGGTTGGAGCAGAAATGTCTTCAAGCTGGATAGCGCCGAAACTGGGAGCGATGCGGCAGACGGTTTCGATGATGACGTTTGGGTCGGTGGAGTTAACCAAAATCGGCACGGCACTGACTTTGGCAAATTCGGCGAAGATGGCGGCTTTGCCCTCCATCACCGGCAGCGAGGGCAGTACGCCGATATTGCCCAGTCCCAATACCGCCGTTCCATCGGTAACGATGGCGACACGGTCGCAAAGGCCCGTGTAGTCCCACGCGACGGCGGGATTTTCGACGATTTTCTGGCAGACCGATGCGACGCCCGGCGTATAGAGCATCCGCAGGCTGGTTAAACTGGTGATTGGGACGCGGCTGACCATTTCGATTGCGCCGCGACGATGGATCTCCATCACATCGTCTTTGACGCTGAAGACCTCAACCCCTTCGATGCCTTTGGCTTTTTCCAGCACTTGGCTTAGATGCGTTTTGTCGGAGCAATAGACCTGGACATCTCTGATTTTGCTGTGGCTTTCGATGCCGACGGTGGTGATGTCGCCCAAATGTGCCTGGGTTTGTCCGATAGCCGAGACGAGTTTGCCGAGCATTCCAGGTTTATCCATAATTTTGCATCGCAAGGTGTAAATCTCCGATGCGCGATAACGTTCCTGCCAACTTGTTTTGTTCATAAAATTCCCCTGTGTAAAGTTTTCTGAGCGAGGATTTTCCCAGCTCTTGTTGGTATCTCTTCGGTGAAAGTGAGGCTGCGACTGCACCCATATTTCGGGGTCGTCCAGAACGTCTGAACGCCCAAACAACTTGCATTTGCCATTATACGCAGTTTTTTTTGTTTTTCAATCCCGATTTATTAGGCGATTGCGTAGGTTTTATTGCGGCTGCCGTCAGCGGGGGGTTAGCCAACTTTCAGTTTTTGCAAGTGGCAAAAATAGTACTTAAATTCCAGCCTGAAAGAGGATTTTTGCATTTTTCGACTTAAACGCAACCTATTTTGAAATAAGGGGTTATGGTTTACAAAAAAATAATTGCTAAAATTTTGTAAAAAACAACTTGACGAAATTTAAGAAGTGGATAGACTATTTCTTCTCATTAGCAGTTGGGAAAGCCAGTTGTAAGTGGGAAACAAATGTTTGTCCTGTGGGACGGTTGGGAAAGGCAGACATTTAAACTCGATGCGGCTTGTCGGGAATAAAAAAAAGACGTTTTTTTGAATTCAAAAAAATAATTCAAAAAAAGTTTTTTTTAGCTTGACTGCTCAACGGTTGGTGGATATAACTCCTCGACTCTTGACCATGTCGCTTAGAAACAAGCGACGAAAAATGCTCTTTGATTTGTGGATAGATAGTTGAGCCTTGTAATGTTAGCCGACAGATTTGGCGGCGACGTTCGAGTCAGGTACGACGATTGGTAGTCGGGCTCGTAGCTCAGCTGGTGAGAGCGCACGCCTGATAAGCGTGAGGTCGGAAGTTCGAATCTTCCCGGGCCCAGTAAAATATGGCGATTGCGTGAATAAGGTAATCGCACAAGGCTCGGGGACGTAGCTCAGCTGGGAGAGCGCTAGCTTTGCAAGCTAGATGTCGTGGGTTCGAATCCCGTCGTCTCCAGTGGTTTACAATTTGATTTTTGCCGTCGTGGTTGCTTAGCGACGGAAAAGATAAAGCTCTTTGACAAGTACATAGTGGATGCGATATTTAGGTTGTAAAAGATGGACAATCTCTCATAAGATTTTTTTTGAGTCTTTCGGGTTTTGTTTATCTTCACAATCTACAATTTGCGTTAAAGTGATATATGCCAAACCTATGCAAGACAGATATTTAAGATCTGTCACGGCGACCAGTCAATTTTTGATTGATATGGTCAAGTTATTAAGGGTGTATGGGGAATGTCTTGGTATCGAGAGGCGATGAAGGACGTGGTAGACTGCGATAAGCTCGGAGCAGGTGTCAAACAACCGTTAATTCCGAGATGTCCGAATGGGGAAACCCGTCGGGAACGGGCAACCGTTTCCCGTCATTTGCGGATGAATGTATAGTCCGTAAAAGCGAACGCAGGGAACTGAAACATCTAAGTACCTGTAGGAAAAGAAATCAACAGAGACTCCGTAAGTAGTGGCGAGCGAAAGCGGACAAGCCCAAACCAGACTTCGGTCTGGGGTTGCGGGCGTTACATAATCAGGATAGTAAACCAGTAGAATGATCTGGAAAGTTCAACCATAGGGGGTGAAAGTCCCGTATATGAAAGTTGAAATCCTGTGTAGCGTACCAGAGTAGCACGGAGCTCGTGGAACTCCGTGCGAAGCAGGGGAGCCCACTCTCCAAGGCTAAGTACTACTCGATATCCGATAGTGGACCAGTAAGGCGACTGAACGATGAAAAGTACCCCTACTAGGGGAGTTAAAAGTACCTGAAACCATACACTTACAAGCTGTAGGAGGCCTATGCCCGCTTCGGCGGGAATGGCTGACTGCGTGCCTTTTGCATAATGAGCCGGCGAGTTATCCTTTGTGGCAAGGTTAAGCACCTCAGGTGCGGAGCCGTAGCGAAAGCGAGTCTGAATAGGGCGATTCAGTCGCAAGGGATAGACGCGAAACCAAGTGATCAACCCATGGCCAGGTGGAAGGGGATGTAAAAGTCCCTGGACGACCGAACTCATTAACGTTGAAAAGTTATGGGATGAGCTGTGGGGAGGAGTAAAAGTCTAATCAAACTTGGAGATATCTCGTTCTCTCCGAAATAACTCTAGGGTTAGCCTCGAGACATTACCTTACGGGGGTAGAGCTACTGATTGGAGTTAGGGGTCCACCAGACTACCTATTCCTACCAAACTCCGAATACCGTAAGGCGTACCTCGGGAGTCAGTCTACGAGCGATAACGTTCGTGGTCAAAAGGGAAAGAACCCAGATCGTCAGCTAAGGTCCCGGATTTTCACTCAGTTTAGTATAAGGAAGTTCAATTGCTGTAACAATCAGGATGTTGGCTTAGAAGCAGCCACCATTTAAAAAGTGCGTAATAGCTTACTGATCGAGCAGTTGGGTGCCGATAATGAACGGGGATAAGTGAAAAACCGAAGCTGCGGGTGTTGCAGATACTGGGTTCAACGTCCTAAGGGACGTTGAATCTGGTATCTCAACGCGGTAGGAGAGCGTAGCAAACAGCGTCGAAGCGATACGGTAACGAGTCGTGGAGCGTTTGCTAGTGATTATGCCGGCATGAGTAACGATAAAACGGGTGAGAATCCCGTTCGCCGAAAACCTAAGGTTTCCTGGGGAAGGTAAATCCGCCCAGGGTTAGTCGGTCCCTTAGTCCAGGCTGAAAGGCGTAGACGATGGACAGCAGGTTAATATTCCTGCACCACGTTAGCGGACGACAAACGTGACGCATCTTTTAAGGTTATCCCATGACTAGTCGTGTGGGTTCCGCAAGGTCGAGGACAATTTCGATTCCGAAGTAACCGGCAAAGATGCCAAGAAATAGCGTTTGAAGGTTGATGTTAGCGTGACCGTACTAAAACTGACACAGGTAGGTGAGGAGAATATCCTAAGGCGCTCGAGAGAACGGTCTTTAAGGAACTAGGCAATTTGACCCCGTAAGTTCGCGATAAGGGGTCCCTCCGCGGCGATTAGTAATAATTGCTGGCGAGGGCGCAGTGAAGTGGCTCTGGCGACTGTTTATCAAAAACACAGTTCTCTGCTAACACGTACAGTGGATGTATAGAGAATGACGCCTGCTCGGTGCCGGAAGGTCAAGGGGATGGGTTAGCCGCAAGGCGAAGCTCCTAACTGAAGCCCCGGTAAACGGCGGCCGTAACTATGACGGTCCTAAGGTAGCGAAGTTCCTTGTCGGGTAAGTTCCGACGTGCATGAACGGCGTAACGACTGGAGTAGTGTCTCAAAGACCGACTCGGTGAAATTGTAGATGTGGTGAAGATACCACGTACCCGCGGCAAGACGGAAAGACCCCATGAACCTTTACTGTAGCCTGATATTGACGCCTGATATATCTTGCGTAGGATAGGTGGGAGGCTGTGAAGCGGTGCTTTCGGGCATCGTGGAGCCAACGTTGAAATACCACCCTTGCTATATTAGTCGCCTAACGGTACTCCGTGAATCCGGATACCGGACAGTGTTTGGTGGGCAGTTTGACTGGGGCGGTCTCCTCCAAAAGCGTAACGGAGGAGTTCAAAGGTACCCTCAGCGTGGTTGGCAATCACGCGTCGAGTGCAAAGATAGAAGGGTGCTTAACTGCGAGACGTATAG